>JAGPBG010000010.1 GCA_018063485.1 Cypionkella sp. | reverse complement strand
CATCGCCGAGGCGTCAAAAGGCGGTTGTGTCAGCCGGGCAAGCGCGGGGACGGCAAGCACGCGGCCGCAGGCCTCACGCAGGGCGACGGTTTCGGGCGGCAATGGGGCAGCAAGGGCCAGAACGCGGGCGAGAGCATCTTCGACTGAAATCATCACTTCGCCTCGTATAGCCCTGATTTTCCGCCATCTTTCAGCAATAAGCGGATATCGGAGATCACCATGGATTTCTCGACCGCCTTGACCATGTCATAGATGGTCAGGCAGGCGACCGAGACGGCGGTAAGCGCCTCCATCTCAACCCCGGTTTGCCCGCCGGTCTTGACGGTGGCCGTTACGATCACGCCGGGAAGGGCCGGGTCTGGCACCAGATCAAGCGACACTTTGGTGATGGGCAAGGGGTGGCAGAGCGGGATCAGATCGGCGGTTTTCTTGGCGGCCATGATGCCCGCAAGCCGGGCAATGCCCAAGACATCGCCCTTTTTGGCGCGGCCTTCGGTGATCAGAGCAAGGGTTTCGGCGCTCATCCGCACGGAACCGGCGGCGGTGGCGATGCGCGCTGTCACCGGCTTGGCCGAGACATCGACCATATGGGCCTGCCCCTGGTCGTCGAAATGGGAAAGCCCGCTCATGCGCCGCGCTCGGATGTGAGCGGTTTGGCGAGGATCGCGCGGGTGGCGGCGGTGACATCTGCCTGTCGCATCAGGCTTTCGCCGATCAGGAAACAGCGCGCACCGTAGGCTGCGACATCGGCAAGGTCTTGCGGGGTGAAAAAGCCGCTTTCCGACACGATCAGGCGGTCTTCAGGCACACGCCGGGCAAGATCGCGGGTAGTATCGAGCGTGAGTTCAAAGGTATGCAGATTTCGGTTGTTGATACCGATCAGGCGCGATTTCAGTTTTGCCGCGCGCTCAAGTTCTTCGCGGTCATGCACTTCAATCAGGGCATCCATGCCGAAATCGGAGGCCGCTGATTCCAGCTCGATGGCCTGATCATCGGAAAGAGCGGCCATGATGATCAGGATGCAATCGGCGTTCAGGGCGCGGGATTCCGCCACCTGATAAGGGTCAAAGAGGAAATCCTTGCGCAGGCAGGGCAGCTTTACTGCGGCATGCGCTGCGGTCAGAAACTCATCGGCGCCCTGAAAGGAAGGCCCATCGGTCAGCACCGACAGGCAGGTCGCACCCCCGGCCTCATAGGCGCGGGCGAGGGCGGGTACGTCGAAATCGGAGCGGATCAGGCCTTTGGACGGGCTGGCTTTCTTGATTTCGGCAATCAAGCCATAGCCATTGGCCGCTGCATCGGCCAGGGCACGGGCAAAGCCGCGTGGGGTGGCGGCAGCGCGGGCGCGATCTTGGAGTTCGCCCAAAGGCATTGCAGCTTTGCGGGCCGCGATTTCTTCGAGTTTATAGGTTTTGATCCGGTCCAGAATGGTGCTCATGTCATAGACCTAGCCAAGATAGAGGGGGAAGGAAAGGGCGGGCCGCCCGTTCAGGCGTTGGTAATGCGGACCAGGGCGGCAACGCGTGCTTTTGCCGCACCAGAATCTATCGAGGTGCGGGCATGTTCCACCCCCTCTTTCAAGGTGGCGACCATATCTGCCACCATCAGAGCGGCTGCGCTGTTGAGCAACACCGCATCGCGGTAGGCGCTGGCGGCACCATCAAGCAGCGCGCGAAAGGCGGTGGCGTTTTCGGCCGGGGTGCCGCCCATGATCGCCTCAAAAGGATGCACCGGCAGGCCTGCATCCTCGGGGTGCACGGTGAATTCGCGGATCTGGCCCTTTTCCAATGCCGCCACAGCAGTGGGGGCGGCGATGGATATTTCATCGGTGCCGTCGCCGCCGTGCACCAGCCACGCCTTCTCAGATCCGAGTGCGCGCAGGGTTTCGGCCATCGGGCGGATCAGATCGGCGGAAAACGCGCCGGTGAGCTGGCGTTTTACCCCGGCGGGGTTGGTCAGGGGCCCAAGGATATTGAAGATGGTGCGGGTGCCAAGCTCCATCCGCACCGGCATGACGTGGCGGGTGGCAGGGTGGTGCATGGGGGCCATCATGAAACCGATCCCGGCCTGAGACAGGCATTTCTCTACGACTTCGGCGCCGACCATGACATTCAGCCCAAGCTCGGTAAGGGCGTCCGAAGCCCCTGATTTCGAAGAAAGATTGCGGTTGCCGTGTTTGGCCACCGGCACACCGCAGCCTGCCACGACAAAGGCGGTGGCGGTGGAGATGTTGAGCGTGCCCTTGGCGTCTCCACCGGTGCCAACGATGTCCATGGCACCTTTGGGAGCGCGCACTGGGTTGCATTTGGCGCGCATGACGCTTGCAGCGGCGGCATATTCATCGACCGTCTCTCCGCGCGTGCGCAGGGTCATCAGGAACCCGCCCATTTGGGCAGGGGTGCCTTCACCGTTGAAAAGCGCGGAAAACGCGGTTTCGGCCTCGGCTCGGGTCAGCGGGCGGGTCGCGGCGATGCCGATCAGAGGGCGCAGGATATCGCTCATGCGGGAACCTTGGCGCGGGCGGCATCGAGAAAGTTTTTCAGCAATTGGTGGCCATGTTCCGAGGCGATGGATTCGGGATGGAACTGCACACCCTCGATCAGCTTTTCGCGGTGGCGCAGCCCCATGATGGTGCCATCTTCGAGCCAGGAGGTGACCTCAAGGCAATCGGGCAGGCTTTCGCGTTCCACCACCAGACTGTGATAGCGGGTTGCGGCAAAGGGCGAGGGCAAGCCATTGAAAATGCCGCTGTTTCTATGGTGCATCATGCCCATTTTGCCATGCACGATTTCATGGCAACGGACCACCTTGCCGCCGAAGGCCTCGCCAATGGCTTGATGCCCCAGACAAACGCCCAAAAGCGGCACATCTGCGGCAGCCGCAGCACGGGTCAAGGGAATACAGATGCCTGCCGCCGCCGGGTCGCAGGGGCCGGGCGACAGCACGATCAGTTCCGGGCGCAGGGCCAGTGCGTCCTGCACCGTCAGCGCATCATTGCGCGCCACTTTCACCTCGGCACCAAGCTCGCCCAGATAATGCACGAGATTGTAGGTAAAGCTGTCATAGTTGTCGATCAGAAGCAGCATCTTGCAAGGTCCGACAGGAAAGGGGATGAAGCGTCAGGCGCATCGGGTTATAGATGGTCAGAGCAGGCAGGGGGCGTCAAGGGCAAGTGACGCATATATTGGGCGGAGGCGCGGAGTGATCCGAAATTTTATGGCGGGAGTGGCCTGGGGGACTGTGGTTGCAGGCCTGGGTCTTGCGATCATCTCTGAAGTTGCGCCACTGCCCGGCGGAGGTGGGGACGCCCCGCTTCAAACGCCAACGGCTGTCATTGTCCCCTCCGATACTCTGGCCGCAGTGCAACCCGAACCAGCCGTTCCGGTCGCCACCGTCACGGCTCCCGTTGTTGCGGCACAGACCGAGGCGCCTGTACAAGGGGATCCTGCGGCGGTCATGCCTGCGGCAACTGGCACTGGCCCCACGGATCTGACCGGGGTTGCACCTGTCGTGATCGAGGCTCTGCCGCAACCTGCACCCGTGCCAGATGTGGCTCCGGTTGCCGAAGCGGCACCCCAACCGGAAGCCGAATCGCCGCCTCAGGTTCTGGCCGATGCGCCCGAAGCCGCAGCTATGGCAACCGGGAGTGTCACATCCCCGCAGGTAACAGCGGATATGGCCCCGGTTGGATCTGTGGTTCCTCCGGGTCTGGATGTTTCGCCTTCGGCGTCTGATGCGCCCCCGGCAGTTGTGCAATTGCCACTGCCACCAGTGCCGGAAGTGAAAGAAGTCCTGTTGCAACCCGGCCCGGCCCCCGAGGCTCCCCCCGGCCCGGCAGAAGTGACACCCGCGCCTATGCCGCAGATCGGCGCCGCGACGGTACAAGACCCGGCTGCCTTGCCGCAGGTTGAGATCGCCCCTGAGGCGCAACCCGTGCCCGAGACAGCAAAGATCGAGCCTGTCGTGCCGGAAATGACCGAGGTAACCGAGCCTGCGGTGATTGCGCCCGATACCGGCCTGCCTTCGGCCACCAGTGAAGGCCGCTTGCCCCATATCGGACAGGCGGATGCGCCAGCGGTTGATCAGGTTCCGGACGTTTCCGAAGATCTGACACGCCTGAAACGCTACGCGCGCAGCTATATTGCCCAAGGCGATAAGCCACGCTTTGCCGTGGTGTTAATTGATGACGGGTCCAAGGATCTGGACCGTGCTAAGCTGGCCGCGCTGCCCTTTGCGGTGACTTTTGCGGTTGATCCATTGGCCGCAAATGCCACCGAGGCAGAGCAGATCTACCGCGCGGCCGGTCAGGAGGTGCTGATCTTGGCGAAAGGCATCCCCGAGGGGGCGACACCCGGCGATCTGGAACAAAGCCTGCAAGCCATTTCCGCTGCCTTGCCCGAGTCGGTTGGGTTGCTTGATCTGGACTCTGGCGGGTTTCAGGACAATCGCGCGCTTTCCGCGCAGGTGGTCAGTATCCTCAAGGCGCAGGGGCGCGGGATGTTGACCTATGACCGGGGGCTGAATGCCGCCGATCAGGAAGCGCGACGCGAGGATTTGCCTGCAGCCAAGGTGTTTCGGCTGATCGACGGCGGCAGTGAAGAGGCACCTGTGATCCGGCGCTATCTGGATCGGGCGGCGTTCAAGGCGGCGCAGGAGGGTCAGGTTGTGGTGGTGGGCCATACGCGGCCCGAAACCATAACGGCCCTGTTGGAGTGGACGGTCGAAGGGCGCGCGGCCTCGGTTTCAATGGCGCCCGCCTCGGCGGTGATGCAGACGAAATAGATCAGGTGTTGCCGCGACGGGCGAAAATCCCTGCGTCTTCCGCCGCACGGCGCAGAGCGCGGGATTTGTTGACGGTTTCCTGAAACTCAGATTCGGGGTCGCTATCATAGACGACGCCGCCACCGGCCTGAATATACAGGGTTTCGTCTTTCAGAACGGCAGTGCGCAGGGCGATGCAGAAATCCATCTCGCCATTGGCGGCGAAATAGCCGACGCCGCCGCCGTAAAGCCCGCGCTTTTCGGGTTCCAACTCGTCGATGATCTCCATCGCGCGCACCTTTGGCGCGCCGGAAACCGTGCCAGCGGGCAGGCCTGCAAGCAGGGCCGACAGCGCGTCTTCGCCATCGGAAATCTGACCCACCACGTTTGAGACGATGTGCATGACGTGGCTGTAACGCTCGATGATGAATTGCTCGGTGAGTTTCACGGTGCCGATCTTGGCAACGCGGCCCACGTCGTTGCGGCCAAGGTCGAGCAGCATCAGATGTTCGGCGAGTTCTTTCTTGTCGGCCAATAGATCAAGTTCCTGCGCCTTGTCATCCTCGGGCGTGGTCCCGCGTTTGCGGGTGCCGGCGATGGGGCGGACGGTGACCTCGCCGTCGCGCAGGCGGACAAGGATCTCGGGGCTGGCGCCGACGACTTGAAAGCCGCCGAAGTTGAAGAAGAACATGAAGGGTGAAGGGTTGGTGCGGCGCAAGCTGCGGTAAAAGGCAAAGGGGGGCAACTCGAACCGTTGCGCCCAGCGTTGGCTTGGCACCACTTGGAAAATGTCGCCGGCGCGGATGTAGTCCTTGGCTTTTTCCACGGCAGCCTTATAGCCGTCATGGGTGAAATTGGAGCAGGCCTCGCCCACCGGGGCAGCCTCGCCCAGATCGCGGGGCAGGGGAGCGGCGCGGTCAAGGTCGCGAAGGCTGTCCATCACCCGCTCGGCGGCCTGGGCATAGGCGGCGCGCGCCGAAAGGCCCGAGGCGGCCCAGGCGGGGGCGACGATGGTGACTTCGCCCTTCACGCCGTCGAGCACCGCCACCACCGAAGGGCGCAGCAGCACAGCATCGGGCAGGCCGATGGGATCGGGGTTGACGTTGGGCAGATGCTCGACCAAGCGGATCATGTCATAGCCAAGATAGCCAAAGAGGCCTGCGGCTACCGGTGGCAAGCCCTCGGGCATGATGATGCGGCATTCGGCCAGCAGGGTGCGCAGGCTGTCAAGCGGGGCTTTGGATTGGGGCACGAAGGCCTGCGGATCAAAGCGGGCCTCGCGGTTGATTTCAGCCCTCGGGCCCTGGCAGCGCCAGATCAGGTCGGGCTTCATGCCGACGATCGAATAGCGCCCGCGCACCTCTCCACCGGTGACCGATTCCAGCATGAATGTATCAGTGCGGGCTTCACCCAGTTTCAGCATGAGCGATACGGGTGTGTCGAGATCGGCGGCCAGGCGGGCGTAAACCAGTTGGTTTTCGCCGCGGTTCCACGCTGTTTCAAATGTCTCGAAAGAGGGTTCGAGTTTCATCGCAAACTCACCGGAATTGCGCGTGAACGGCATTGATCACGGCTTGATCAAGCGTAATTCCAGCCTCAGACGTCAGGGCATTGGAATAAAGCGTGAAAGCGTCGGATGCGATGGCCTGTTGCGCGCCAGTTGCCAGCGTTTCGCGTTCGGCCTTGGCGGCGTCGCCATCAACCGGGGCGGCGGTGATGGTATCAAGCCGCAACAGGGCGGTGAAGCCCGGTCCCTCGATCACCTGCAAATCGCCTGGTTTCATAGCGAAAACTGCCTGCATCAGGCTGGGCGGCGCGCCTTCGACAAAGCTGCGCCGATCCGCGTCGGTGGCCACGGAAACGATGCCATAAGCGCCAAGCGACGCGCCGCCTTCGACGGCGGCTTTCACGATTGCGGCATGGTCGCCCAAGGCCTTGGCGAGCGCGGCGGCGGTCCATGCCTCGACCAGTTTGTCATGTACCGCCTCAATCGGGCGCGCGGTGGCGGGAATGGTGCTGTCGACCCGCAAGACCACAAGGCCACCGTCATCAAGCAAGACGGCCTCGGCATAATCGCCCTCGGCCATTTTGTCGGCGGCTTTGCGAAAGGCGGGATAGGCGGCGATCGGATCATTGTCATCGGCGCCCGAGGCATAATCGGTGGTGGCGATTTTCAGGCCCTGTTCTTTGGCCACATCCTCGATGGTGCCGCCGCCGGCCAGTGCATCATCCACCGCATTGACCTTGTCGCCGATGGCGCGGCGGGCGGCGTCGGTTTGCAATTCGATCAAAAGGGCAGGTTTGGCCGCTTCGAAAGTGGTGTTCTGGGCGGCAAGAATCGCGTTCATCCGAAACAGCGCCGGGCCAAGATCGGACATGAAAGGGCCAACCACGCCGGGCGAGGCAAGGGCAAACACCGCATCGCCGGCAGCACCCAGATCAGATTTCGACACATCACCAAGGTCAACATCATCAAGCGCCAATTTTCGCTCGGCCACCAAGGCCTCAAAGGTTTCGCCTGCGTCCAGCCGGGCTTTGGCGGCAGTGGCCTCGGCCTCGGTGCCAAAGACCAAGCGTTCTACCAGCCGTTTTTCGGGGATCTGGAACTCGGACAGGCGGGAATTATAGGCATCTTGCAGAGCCTTGTCGTCAATCGGCATGGTCTGTGCCAGATCGTCAGGCAACACCTCGGCATAGGTGATGCGCTTGGCTTCGGGGCGAGTGAAGGCCGCGATATTGGTATCGTAATAGGTTTTCAGATCGGCGTCGAAAGGGGCGGGCAGCGGTGCTGGCAGATCAGCCTCACGCAGGCGCAAAAGCGAATAGCCGCGCCGCTCGCCATCATAGGCGTAAAGTGTATCGACCAGCGCCTTGGGGGCGACAAAGCCGCCAACCACCGCGCCTTGCAAGATGGTGCGAGACAGGTCCGAACGCAGGCCAGCCTCAAAGATGGATTCCGTCATGTTGTTGCGTTGAAGGGCTTGACGATAGGTTTCGCGGTCAAAGCTGCCAGCAGTGGAGTGAAATGCGTTCATCCCGGCGACCTGGTCGGCCACAACCGCATCGCCGACCGAAATGCCGATACGCTCATTTTCATTGTCAATCGCGGCACGGGTGATCACCTGTTGCAAGACCTGACGGTCAAGGCCCAGGGCCTGTGCCTGTGGCAAGCCGATCGGTTGGCCGATCTGGGCGGAAAAGGCGTTGATTTCCTGTTTCAGCGCGCGTGCGTAATCATTGGCGTCAATCTCGCGGGTGCCGACCGTGCCGATACTTTGGGTGCCGCCGCCAAAATTGGTGACGCCAAAGCCACCCAAGCCGCCGATGATCATCGCCATCAACACCCAAGCCAGCACTGAGGGCCCGCGTTTTTTCTTCGGGGCGTCGGTCTCGGGGGGTTTTGCCATGGGGGTCGGTCCTTGGATGGTTTGCCCGCCTGTCTATGCGGTTGCGGCTGACGGGGCAAGATGGGCTTAAGGGCGGAAGGCGGCAAGGCGGCTGAACATTTCTCCAATCCCTGCGGCATCGACATTGGCAAAGGCGATGCGCAATTCACCTGCCCCTGCAAGATCATCTTGGGGCCGAAACATCGTGCCGGGAAGCATGAGAAGCGAGGCATCCGTGACGAGGCGTTTGCAAAGCTGGTCTGACGACATATGAAACGGATGCTGGACATAGGCGAAATAGGCACCGCAGCCCAAAAGTTTCCAAGCGGGCAGGGCAGAGAAGCCCGCAACCATCGCGGATTTGCGGGCAAGGATTTCGTCGCGCTCACCCGCGACCCAATGTGTAAGGTTCTGCATCCCCCAAAGGGCAGCGATCTGGCCCAGTTGGCCGGGGCAGATGGCGACGGTATCAAGAAATTTTTCCACCTCGGCCAGACGGGCCGTCGAGGCCACAATGGCTCCGACGCGGTGACCGGTGAGGCGATAGGCTTTGGAGAAGGAATAAAGCTGGATCAGCGTGTCGTCCCAGTCGGGATCGGTGAACAGCTCATGCGGGCGACCGCCGGTCAGCGCCGAATGGCGGCTGTCAAAATCACGGTAGGTTTCATCGACGATCAGGGCGATCCGATGGGAGCGGGCCAGATCGCGGAAAGCCGCAAGGGTTTGGGCGGGGTATTCGACGCCGCCGGGATTATTGGGCGAGACCAGCACGATGGCGCGGGTTTTTGGCGTGATGGCGGCGGCGGCGTCCGTGGCGCGCGGGATCAGGCCGGGGCCCGCTTGCAGCGGCACACAAGTGATTCCCTGCATATCTAACCACATTTTATGGTTGAAATACCATGGGGTTGGCAGGATTACCTCATCCCCGGCTCCTGCCAGAGTGGCCACAGCGGCGGCAAAGGCCTGATTGCAGCCCTGGGTGATCGCGGTTTGATCGGCGCGCACGGTGCCGCCATAGTTTTGCGACCACTGTCTGGCGATTTCGGCGCGCAGGGCGGGCAGGCCCAGAACCGGGCCGTAAAGATGCGCATCAGGATTGTTCAGCGCGGCATCCGCCAGCGCCTGACGCAGGCCCAGCGGCGGGCTGTCGACCGGAGCGGCCTGGCTGACATTGATGAGGGGGCGATTGGCGGGGAAGGTGACACCATCCAGCCAGCGGCGGGCCTCCATCACCGGTGGGGTGAAAGTAGCTGCCATGGCGGGATTGAGAGGGCGGATCATCGGGTGGCTCCGGGTTTCAAGGGCGCGAGAGGGTGTCAAGCGGTGGCATTGCTCAGGCGCAAGACCCGCCATTCGCGCCAGACCAGCAAGATCATGAAAGTGTCAAAGCCACTGAGCATCAGCAGCACCGGCGAATGCCCATAGGTCCATTGATCCAATTGATAGATCACGAAGCCGGCCAGAACCAGCATCGAGGCGGGGTAGGCCCAGATCACCCGTTTTTGCAACAACAGGACCATGATCAGTTTCAGAAAGCCATGGCCCATCAGATAGAGCGCATAGAAATGCTGGGTCTGGATCGACAGGCTTTGAGCCAGATGCGAAAACCACTGCGCCATCGCGTCGGAGGGTTCCTGGGTCAATTCGTTGCGTGTCATCCAATCGACGAAGTTCTGGATCATGCTGTTCGGGGTCAGCAACAGGCCCAGACCGGACACGGCCTCGGACGCCGCCAACAGGCCTTTGATCAGCAGGCTGGCCTCGAACAACCCGTGCAGCCAGCGGGCAAGGCGAAGGGCATTTCGTTTCAACATCGGTGATCAATCAGTTCCGCGATAGGGCTGGACATATTGCAAGGCCATGTCCCAAGGAAAGAAGATCCAGGTATCTTGCGACACTTCGGTGATATAGCTGTCCACCATCGGCTTGCCCGAGGGTTTGGCGTAAACCGTGGCGAAATGCGCGCGCGGGTAAAGATTGCGCACCAGTTCCAGCGTCTTGCCGCTATCGACCAGATCATCGACGATCAGGATGCCGGTACCGTCGCCCATCAGTTCGGTCTGGGGTGATTTGATCACCGAGGCAGCGGCCTGGCTTTGGTGGTTATAGCTTTTGACCGAGATGGTATCGACAGTGCGGATGTCCAACTCGCGGCTGACGATCATCGCGGGCACCAGACCGCCCCGTGTGATGCCGACCACGGCTTTCCAGGAGCCGCCCTCGCCGGGGCCTTTGCCATCGAGCCGCCAGGCCAATGCCCGCGCGTCGCGGTGAATCTGGTCCCAGGAGACATGAAAGCCTTTTTCGTGCGGCAAACGGTCGTTCATGGCGATGTCCTTAAATGGCGGCGATCTTGAGGCCCAACAGGGCCAAGATGCCGCCAAAGCTGCGGTCGATGGTGGTCTTCAGTCTGGCATAGGTGCGGCGC
This sequence comes from Cypionkella sp., assembly GCA_018063485.1. Lineage (GTDB taxonomy): Bacteria > Pseudomonadota > Alphaproteobacteria > Rhodobacterales > Rhodobacteraceae > CBDUEF01. Next base: position 4,737 of record JAGPBG010000010.1, on the reverse strand, counting down.
GTACGCTCATAAGAAAAAAGCCGGGCCACAAGCACGTTGCAAGCAAATTCGTTCAGAAATATCGCCAGCAGCAACAGCGCGAGCGCGGGGGCGGTGGCATGGGGCGGTACGGTGCCCACAAAGACCGCGCCGAAAAAGACGGCAGGTTTGGGGTTGGAAAGCTGGGTGACAATGCCAAGGCGCAGGGCGGAAAGCGGCGATCTTGCCGTTTGCGTAGCGGCGCTGGCAAGCGGCTCAGCGGCATGGAGCCACATTTGCAGCGCGATCCAGATCAGGAAGAGCCCGCCCGCCAGTTTGAAGCCCCAGAGCAGCGCAGGGGCGAGTTTGAACAGCACAGCCAGCCCGAACAACGCCGAAACCGCCCAGAACAATGCGCCCAAGCCGAGGCCCATGGCGAGGTATGCTCCGGTTTTCAGCCCTTCGGTGATACCGATCCGTGCGGCCATCAGCACCGCTGGGCCGGGCGAAGCCGCAGCGATCAGGTGCAGCAAATAGGCGGCCAGAAAGGCGGAAAGGGTCATTCCTTGCGACCGGTCACGACATCAATATCGGGGGCATCGACGGCCTTCATGCCAACGACATGATAGCCCGCATCGACATGCAGGTTCTCGCCAGTGGTGCCGGACCCCAGATCGGACAGCAGGTAAAGCGAGGCCTTGCCGACCTCTTCTTGTGTCACGTTGCGGCGCAGCGGCGAGTTCAGCTCATTCCACTTCATGATATAGCGGAAATCACCGATGCCAGACGCCGCCAGCGTCTTGATCGGCCCGGCGGAAATCGCATTCACGCGGATGCCGTCCTTGCCAAGGTCTTCGGCAAGATATTTGACACTTGCCTCCAACCCGGCCTTGGCGATCCCCATCACGTTGTAATGCGGCATCACCTTTTCGGCACCGTAATAGGTGAGCGTCAGCAGGCTGCCGCCATCGGGCATCATCGTGCAAGCGCGCTGGCACACGGCGGTGAAGGAATAGACCGAAATATCCATCGTCATCGCGAAATTCGCGCGGCCGGTTTCAACGTAACGCCCGCGCAACTCGTTCTTGTCGGAAAAGCTGATGGCATGGACCAGAAAATCAATCTTGCCCCAGATCTTCGACAGATGCGCAAACAGCGCGTCGATCGAGGCATCCGAGGCCACGTCACATTCTACCATTTCCGACATGCCGATCGAGGCGATCAGCGGCTGAACCCGCTTTTTCAGGGCATCTCCCTGATAGGAAAACGCGATTTCCGCGCCTTGACCGGCCAGAGCCTGGGCAATGCCCCAGGCGATGGATTTGTCATTGGCCAGCCCCATTATCAGCCCGCGCTTGCCGGCCATCAGCCCGCCGGTCACAGTTGCAATTGACATTCGGTCTTCTCCGCCCACCCTATTCCTGATCAGGCTGTGTAGGGCAAAGGTTGCCTTGCATCAAGGCGCGGCGGTGTTCGCAAGGAAGGCAAAATGGACAGAACAGGTATTTTCGCGGGCGAAGATCCGTTTCAGATCGCGCAAAGCTGGCTGAAAGAGGCCGAAGCGGTTGAAATCAATGATCCCAATGCGATTGCGTTGGCAAGTGTGGATCGGGACGGTTTGCCGAATGTGCGGATGGTGCTTTTGAAAGAAATCGAGGCCGCGTCATTCGTTTTTTACACCAATTATGACAGTGCGAAGGGGCGCGAGATCACGGCTTCGGGCAAAGCGGCGTTCGTGATGCATTGGAAATCATTGCGCCGACAGATTCGGGTGCGCGGGCTGGTCAGTCGCGAGGAGGGGCCGCAGGCAGATGCCTATTACGCGTCGCGCAGTCTCAAATCCCGACTCGGGGCATGGGCGTCAAGGCAGTCGCAAGAGTTGTCCTCTCGGGGGGCGCTGATGGCAGAGGTTGCAAAGGTGACCGCGACACACGGGCCGATGCCGCGGCGACCGCCGTTCTGGGGAGGGTTTCGGATCACTCCATTGGAAATCGAGTTCTGGGCAGATGGTCCGTTTCGGTTGCATGATCGTTTCTGCTGGCGCCGAGAAGCCCCTGATATGGCGTGGGAAATCGACCGTCTCAGCCCGTAGATTTCACGCTTCGTGAATGGAAGTGTGCCAGATTGCAGGAAGAATTCTTCTTGCATGTGCCCTGCGATTGTTGGCATGACTGCGCCATCGGGGCTTTATCTGGGGACGCGGCTCTTGCAATGACACAAGAAAATGAAGCCCTGCGCAAAGTGCAGGGCCGGGTGAAATGGTTTGATCCAGGTAAAGGGTTTGGCTTCATCGTCACCGAGGACGGCGAAGCGGATATCTTGTTGCATGCCAATGTTTTGCGCAATTATGGGCAAAGCTCGGTGGCTGATGGCGCTGGCGTGTCGGTGCTGGTGCAAGACACATCACGCGGCGTTCAGGCGGTTGAGGTGCTGTCGATCGAACCGCCGCCCGGTGGTTTGGCTCTGATGGGCGACGAGGATGGGCAGGCCAGCCCGGAGGAATTGCAAGCCTTGGCTTTGGAGCCTGCTCGGGTGAAATGGTTCGACAAGGGCAAGGGCTTTGGCTTTGCCAATGTGTTCGGGCACCCGGAAGATGTATTCATCCATATTGAGGTCTTGCGTCATTCAGGCTTTGCCGATTTACAGGCAGGTGAAGCCGTCAGCTTGCGTATCATCAATGGCAAGCGCGGGCGGATGGCAGTGCAGGTGTTGTCATGGGAAGCCTCGGTTCGGGGATAGCTGCGGTTCTTTTCGGTCTGGCAATGACGGGGCCCGTGGCAGCGGATTGCGCGCCCGCAACCGTCGAATTGCGCAGCCCCGTGGGTATCGCCCGCTTTCATGTTGAAGTGGCAAGAACCGCTGCCGAACACGCCAGGGGGCTGATGTTTCGCGAAAAGCTGGCGGCGTCTTCGGGGATGCTGTTTGTCTTCGATCCGCCCAAACATGCACGGTTCTGGATGAAGAACACTTTGATCCCGTTGGATATGATCTTTGCAGACGCCAGCGGTCGTGTGACCGTGGTGCAGGCAAATGCCGTGCCGCAAGATACAACGGCACTGGATGGTGGTGACGGCGTCGCCTTTGTTCTGGAAATCAACGGCGGGCTGGCAAAGCGGCTGGGCATCGCGCCGGGGGCCGTTATGCGCCATTCCCTGATCGCGCAGGATGGCGCGTTATGGAGTTGTTCGCAGCCATAGTGGTTATGTGCTTTTCAAATCTGAAAAAGCACAGTAGGACAGCCACGTCGGGGCGTAGCGCAGTCTGGTAGCGCGACGGTTTTGGGTACCGTAGGCCGGGGGTTCGAATCCTCTCGCCCCGACCATTTTTCTCCATCCTTCACATTTTGTGCATTTGGCTGCCTTCACTTGCCTGTTTGGGCTAATGAACCCATATCCAAGGCAATCAGGAGGCGCTTGATGATCGAGTTTGACAACAGTTTCGTGCGCGAATTGCCGGGGTGTTTCTTGCGGATGCCGCCAGATCGTGCGCCTGCACCGCAAATGGTGGTCTATAATCAATATCTTGCTAAAGAATTGGGCTTGGGTGATCTGCCAAAGGCGGCGGAATGGCTGTCGGGTGCAGAAGTGCCGCCCGGTGCCGACCCGGTGGCTTTGGCCTATGCGGGGCATCAGTTTGGTGGCTTTTCCGGGCAATTGGGGGATGGGCGCGCCCATCTGTTGGGTGAGTTTCTTGGCCCCGATGGTCGGCGCTGGGATCTGCAACTGAAAGGCTCTGGCCGCACGCCCTTTGCGCGTGGCGGCGACGGCAAGGCGACTTTGGGTCCGATGCTGCGGGAATACCTGATTTCCGAGTCGATGGCGGCGCTGGGCATCCCGACCACCCGCAGCCTTGCCGTGGTGGCGACCGGGGAACAGGTTGTCCGCGATCAGGGCCGGTTGCCGGGTGCTGTGTTGGCACGGGTTGCCGCCAGCCATATCCGCGTCGGCACGTTTCAGTTTTATGCGGCACGCGGGGAAACCGACAAGCTGGCAGCGCTGACGCGCTATACCATCGCAAGGCACTTCCCGCAGGCAGAGGGCGCGCTTGGGCTGTTTGATGCGGTCATGGCACGCCAGGCGCGGTTGATTGCGCAGTGGATGGGGGTTGGCTTTGTGCACGGGGTCATGAACACCGACAATATGGCGCTATCGGGGGAAACCATTGATTACGGCCCCTGTGCTTTCATGGAAAGTTATGCTCCTGGCACCGTTTTTTCGTCGATCGACCGGCAAGGGCGCTATGCCTATGGCAATCAGCCGGTGATTCTGGGCTGGAACCTTGCGCGTCTGGCCGAGGCGTTGCTGCCGTTGATCGACCCAGATCAGGATCGGGCAGTGGATCTGGCAAATGATCGGTTGGAGCAGGTTGAGGGGCTGTATCGGCAAGAGTGGCTGGCGATCATGCGCCAAAAGCTGGGGCTGGTTGGCGAAGATCCCGGCGATGAAGGCCTGGCCAATGATTTTCTGGGGGCGATAGAAGGGGTCGATTGGACGCAGGCCTTTTACCGTCTGGGCGGGCCTGAGGCCACTTTTCTGGCGTTGTTTGCGGATAAATCCGCAATCAGGCAGTGGATGCTGCGCTGGGATGCCCGAGGCGGTGTGCGTCCAAAGGCCAATCCGATTGTCATTCCGCGCAATCATCTGGTTGAGGCGGCGTTACGGGCGGCTGAAACGGGTGATCTTGGGCCTTTTCACGCACTTGTGGCTGAGCTGCGCAGGCCGTTCGGCAATGCGTCGGGCCGTGAGGCCTTTGCCCTGCCGGCCCCCGCAGGCTTTGGCG
>JAGPBG010000248.1 GCA_018063485.1 Cypionkella sp. | reverse complement strand
CTTTCGCAAGGCCTTGGCCTCGATCTGCCGGATCCGCTCGCGCGTCACGCTAAACTGTTGCCCCACCTCTTCCAAAGTGTGATCGGTGTTCATTCCGATGCCAAACCGCATCCGCAAAACCCGTTCTTCGCGTGGCGTCAGACTGGCCAGAACCCGCGTTGTGGTTTCTTTCAGATTCTCTTGAATAGCCGATTCCAGCGGCAGGATCGCATTCTTATCCTCGATGAAATCGCCAAGCTGGCTGTCTTCCTCGTCGCCAATCGGGGTTTCGAGTGAAATCGGCTCCTTGGCAATCTTCATCACCTTGCGGACCTTTTCCAACGGCATTTGCAGCTTTTCGGCCAGTTCTTCCGGCGTCGGTTCGCGGCCGATTTCGTGCAACATCTGCCGACCCGTGCGCACCAGCTTGTTGATCGTCTCGATCATATGCACCGGAATACGGATGGTGCGCGCCTGATCGGCAATGCTTCGGGTGATCGCCTGACGGATCCACCACGTCGCATAGGTGCTGAACTTGTAGCCGCGGCGGTATTCGAATTTATCAACCGCCTTCATAAGGCCGATATTGCCTTCCTGAATAAGATCAAGGAATTGCAAGCCGCGGTTGGTGTATTTCTTGGCGATCGAGATCACCAGACGCAGATTGGCCTCGACCATTTCCTTTTTGGCCTGACGCGCTTCTTTCTCGCCCTTTTGCACCTGATTGACGATGCGGCGGAACTCGGAAATATCAACGCCGATATACTGACCGACCTGCGCCATTTCGGCGCGCAATTCCTCCACCTTGTCGCGGCTGCGCTCCAGCAGCGCCTGCCAGCCACGGCCGGCCTTCTCCGCCATCCGGTCTGCCCAGGTCGGGTCGAGTTCGTAACCCTGGTATTCGTCGATGAACTCACGGCGGTTGATGCGCGCGGCGTCGGCCAATTTGACCATGCCGGAATTGATCGACATGATTTTGCGATTGATTCCGTAAAGCTGATCTATCAACGCCTCAATACGGTTGTTGTGCAGATGAAGTTCGTTCACCAACACCACGATTTCGCTGCGCAACTTCTGGTAGGCAGCCTCTTCGGTTGCCGAAAAGCGGTGCTTTTCGGACAAAGTGGCAGACATCCGCAGATCCTGCATTTCAGCAAGTTTGCCGTAATCACGGGCGATCAGATCCAGCGTCTCCAGCACTTTGGGCTTGAGCGTGGCCTCCATCGCCGCCAAGGACATCGAGACGCCATCCTCGTCGTCGTCATCATCGTCATTGCTTTGCAAAGGATTGCCATCGGCGTCCAGTTCCGGTTCGGCACCAGCAGCTCGACGCGGATTTGCGGCCACGTCGCCGCCTTCGATCTCCGGGCCAACCATCTCGTCATCGCCATCCAGCGAGCGGCCAAAGGTGGCTTCCAGATCAATGACGTCGCGCAGCAGAATGTCTTCACTCAACAATTCGTCGCGCCAGATGATGATCGCCTGAAACGTCAGAGGGCTTTCACACAGGCCCGCGATCATGGTGTTGCGGCCGGCCTCGATCCGCTTGGCGATGGCAATCTCGCCTTCACGGCTCAGCAGTTCGACCGAGCCCATCTCCCGCAGATACATCCGTACCGGATCGTCGGTGCGGTCCAGGGCCTCGGTTGTGGTGGTAACCACCGCAACATCGCGCACACCTGACGTTTCGACCAACTCGCCGACAACGGGTTCGGCGCCTTCTTCGGCCTCATCATCCTCGATGACATTGATCCCCATTTCCGACAGCATCGACATCACGTCTTCGATCTGTTCGGAAGAAACCTGCTCGGGCGGCATCACATGATTAAGCTGATCATAGGTGATATAGCCGCGCTCACGTGCATCGGCGATCATCTTCTTGACAGCAGCTTGACTCATATCAAGCGACACATCGGTCTCTTCGGTTTCGGGCTTGCTGTCGTCAGTGTCTTTCGAGGCCATGGGTGCTCCTTTGAGGCAGGACGAATCAGAATGATGCCAAACGAATCAATAGCGCGAATCACGTCGAGGGGAAGCCGAATCAGTGACTTTTCTTCACCCAGACCTGCCCATCTATCAAGTTTTGCAGATGTTTGGACAAAGCGGCGCGGTCTTCTCCCAAATCCGCTGCATCTTCACGCGGCGGGTGGTCGGCACGGTGGCGGGCAACATTGGCCTGACTGAGCCGCCATGTCATCCCTTCGTCAGCCAGCCCGCTCATGTCTTCCACTGCATGTTCGATCTCCCGCAGCGCCCCGCGCCGGGCATCCAGCTTTGCAAGTTCTTCGGCCAGACACTCCGTAGCCAGTTCAATATCCTGAGCATTTCGAACTGGCGGCGCGATTTGCACATGGGGCTGACGGAACAACTCTTCAAGGGCATCGCCCGTGTTTTGCGCCAGATGCCGGCGTAGTGTGATGGAATCCTCGCCGGGATGCGCCAGGAGTTGCGCGCGCAGCGCATTGTGCCCAGCGCCCGTCAGATCAAGCCGTTCCAACGCCGATTCAAAGCGCCGGATCAACGATGGGTGAACGATCAATGTTGCCAGAATGACCGCTTCACGCAGCAGTTCATCAAGATGCCTATTGCCCGAGGCAAGCAAGGAATTGCGGGTGGACGGTGCCGGAGGCAGCGCTTCGGGGATGAATTTCCCCTTCTGGCGCGACTTGTGATTGCGCGGTTTGGTGCCGAACAACTCCCAGCGCAACCGTTTCATTTCGTCGCCGTAATGCGCCCGGATTGATGGATCAACGATCCGCTTCAGAGCCGCATTCAGGGTCTTGTCCAGTGCCGCTTTGCGCTCCGGGCTGTCAAAATCGCGCCCTTCGGTTTCCCTTTGCCACAGCAGGCTGACCATCGGCTGTGCCTTGGCAATCACCGCCTGCATTGCGCCCGCCCCTTGCGCCTTGATCAGATCATCCGGGTCCAACCCCGTGGGCATCACGGCAAAACGCAACCCCTTGCCCGCCTCAAGCAGCGGCAAGGCCAGATCAATCACCCGCAGCGCCGCGCGCACCCCCGCCGTATCGCCATCCAGCGCGATGATCGGCTCATCCGAAATCCGCCACATCAGGCGCAACTGATCCTCGGTCACCGCGGTGCCCAAGGGTGCCACCGCTGCCTTGAACCCCGCCTCAACCAGCGCAATCACATCCATATAACCTTCGGCCACGATCAGCGTCGCACCCTTGCCCGCCGCTTCACGGGCAGGGGCATGGTTGAACAGATTGCGGCCCTTGTCGAACAACTCGGTTTCCGGGCCGTTGAGGTATTTCGCCCGTGCGTTCGGATCCATCGCCCGCCCACCCAGCGAAATCGCACGTCCCCGCCCATCGCGGATCGGAAAGATGATCCGCCCGCGAAAGCGGTCGTAGGGCGCGCCGCCATCGTCAGGCTTGGCGCAAACCCCTGAATCCACGATCAAATCATCCGCCACACCCTTTTGCCTCAGCGCCAGATACAGCCCCTGCCGCGCATCGGGCGCAAAGCCGATCTCCCAGCGCTCTTGCGCGGCCTCGGACAGGCCCCGCTTGGCCAGATAGGCCCGCGCCTCGGCGGCGGCAGTGGTGCGCAGTTGCAGCCGAAACCACTGCACCGCCTCTTCCATCACTGCCGCAAGCTGGCTGCGCCGATCCGCCACTTGGGCCGCACGCGGATCACGCGCGGGCATTGGCAATCCCGCCTCACGCGCCAGCAGCTCAACCGCCTCCATGAAGCCCAGATTCTCGGATTCCTTGACAAAGGTAACCGCGTCGCCCTTGGCATGGCAGCCAAAGCAATAATAGTAACCCTTGCGGTCATCCACATGAAAAGACGCAGATTTTTCCTGATGAAACGGGCAAGGCGCCCACATGTCGCCCTTGGCCAGATTGGATTTGCGCAGATCCCATGTCACTTTTCTGCCCACGACCGAGGACAATGAGACGCGGGTGCGCAGTTCGTCAAGGAATCCGGGTTGCAGGCTCATGCCCTATATATCGGCGCTCTGGTCTTGGGAGTCTAGGGCATCAGCGCGCGCTGGCTTAACCCAATAAATCGCGCGCGATTTTGTGGAAAAGATGGGTGCCCACCGGGATCAGGCTGTCGGGAAAGTCGTAGTCGGGATTGTGCAAGGCGGGCGTCTCTACCCCCGCCCCCAGAAACATCATGGCCGATCGGGTGCCACCATGGCCAAATCGCCCGAAATCCTCAGACCCACGCATCGGCAAATCTCTGTCATCATAGGCCATGCCCAGTACCCCCATCGCATGTTCCATGATCGCGGTCGCGTCTGGATCATTCACCGAGGCCACGAATTCATCATCATAGCTGAAGGCCATGTTCAGACCCGCCGCCTGTGCCTCATCTTGCGCCAACGTCTCGGCAGCCGCCCGCAAAGCCGCCATCCGGTCATCGCGCGCCGCGCGCAAGGTCACCCAGATC
>JAGPBG010000247.1 GCA_018063485.1 Cypionkella sp. | reverse complement strand
GAACATGGTGGTTCTGGTGCTGTTCGCCGTAGACCCTTCGGAGTGGATCATCCTGACCACAGTGGTTTTGCTGACGGTGGCGATGTTCCTGAACCTGAAGTTCGTACACCCCACCCGCACCAAACGCTGGCGCGAGGTAACGATGCCGATGTCACTGGCTTGGGTGATCTTTGCAGGTTGGGCGGCTTGGCTTGACTTTTCCGAAGGCTCACTGGCCCATTGGGGATTGGTGATCACCTCGTTTTACCTGATCTTTGCGGGTATCTTGCAGCAGATCCTTCCGGAACGCGCAGGCCGCTGATCGCCGTTGCTAGAATCGCGTCAGGATCACCCCGGACACGATCACCACTGCCGACATCGCCTTGCCGCGTGTCATCTTTTCGCCAAAGGCGATCCAGCCGATCAGCACTGCAAACAGGATCGAGGTTTCGCGCACTGCCGCCACCACGGCAATCGGCGCGCGGGTCATCGCCCAGATCGAGACCGCATAGGCCCCATAAGAGGCCGCCGAGGCCATGAACCCCACGCCCCAGGCGCGGCGATTGCGCGGCAAGACATCAAGCCCCTTGAACGCCAGTGCCCCGATGGAAAAGATCAACCCATCGGCCACAAAAACCCAAGCCACATAGGCCACCGCATCGCCGGAAATCCGCGCGCCATAGCCGTCGATCAGCGTATAGGTCGCGGTCGCAAGCGCCGAGCCCAGCGCGAAGGGCAGCATCTTGCGGTTCTCGCCATTGGCAAAAATACCTTGCGCCATCAACAAGATACCAAAGCCCAGCGTGGTGACCCCGATGTATTCCTGAAGGCTCAGCTTATCGCCAATGAACAAGGGCGCGATCAGCGCCACCAACAGCGGTGCTGTGCCACGTGCGATGGGATAAACCCGCGACAGGTCACCCCGCTCATAGGCATAGGTCAGAAAGAACTTGTAAAAGAAATGCGTGCAGCCCGCCAGCAGCACCCATTTCCACACTTCAGGCGCGGGCAAAGGGCAAAATGCCGCAACCGTCAGGCCGATCGGTACTTCCCCCATCGACATGATGATCATCGCCCCCAGCCGCGAAGTGCCGGTCTTGATAAGGGCGTTCCACAGGGCATGCAGGAAAGCTGCGGCCAGAACGGCGAGAAGGATCGAGATGCTCACGGTCTGGCCTGCCTTATTGCTTGTCCAGATGGTTACAAGTGCGCCACTGCTGATGCAAGCTATGCCACTCAGATCAAAAGCTGTGCAGCACCCTCCAGACGCAACAAGAATACCTTGGTCTCCACCCCGCCTTTTGCCGAAAAACCGCCAAGCCCCCTGGCCCCCAAAACCCGGTGGCAGGGAATGAGGATTGGCAATGGATTGGCCCCGCAAGCCTGACCGATAGCTTGCGCAGGCGCGCCCAAGGTGCGGGAAAGATCGCCATATGTCCTGGTCTGGCCATAGGGAATGGCGGCCATCTCTCGGCGGACTCTGGCTTGAAATCCAGTGCCAAAATCTAGCGCAAGATCAAAGGCCTGCAACTTGCCTTCAAAATATGCTGTCAGTTGCCCACAGGCTTGGGCCAACAGATCAGATGTCCCGTTCGGGGAACTGTGCCAATCCAGCGCCGTGATCACCCCGTTTTCTTCGGTCAGCGTGATCGGCCCCAAAGGCGTTGCCAGGCCCGCGCGGTTCATTTCGGCATCAGGTTCAGCGCGGGCACGAGGTTTGGGGCCGACAAGTTGGCATCGAACCCCTGCATCGGCCCGGCCATGGTCAGCGCGTTCAAAATGGCCTCTTCAGTGGCCTCAATCGCGGCCTCAAACAGGTCAGACATCGCCTCATTGGCCAAAACTGCACCCTGAGCCACTGAAAAGGCCAAGGCATAATCGCCCGATCCATTCGACAGCGCCGCCCCGGAGCGGGCCAATCCCCCAAAGCAGCGCGTGGCCAGCCGTTTCAGATTGCGCGCGCACAGCGGCGCATCCGTCGCCAAGACGATTACAATCGAGCCATTCACATCATGTTCGGGCAGGTGGGCGAGCGGCAGTCCATCCACCCGCAAGGTTCCACCGAAATTGGCTTGCACCAGCACGCCCAGCGTGAATTCCTCCACCAAGCGCGAGGCGGTGCCTATCCCGCCCTTCACCCCGAAGGCAACGCAGCCTGTGCCCGCCCCGACTGCGCCCTCGGCCACCGCACCCATTCGGGCGGCATCAATGGCCACCCGTATCTCGGCCACCGTGGGGCGCAAGGCACGGATATCATTCAACCGGCTGTCATTGGTTTCGCCCACCACGGCGTTGATCGAGGTTACCGCCGCATTGCCTGGCTGATCCAGCGTATGCGCGATGATCGCCTCGATCGCTCGGCCCGTGGCAAGGGTATTGGTCAGCACTATCGGCGTTTCGATCTCGCCCAACTCTTCGATCTGGGTCGAGCCTGCGAATTTGCCAAAGCCGTTCAGCACCGCAAAGCCAGCCGGAACCTTTTGCTGAAACAGGTTGCCGCCATGCGGGACAATCGCCGTGGCTCCGGTGCGGGTGCGCGCGTCTTCAACCAAAGTGATATGGCCAACCCTCACGCCGGCCACATCGGTGATTGCGTTCAATGGCCCGCAGGCAAAGCGCCCAATGCTATAGCCCAGATCGCGCAACCTTGGCATCAGCGCCTCCTATCCCAACGCCTCATTACAACGCTTACAGGTGCCGGAATGGGCATGGCTGCCCACATCGGGCAGAATCTGCCAGCAGCGTTGGCATTTATGCCCCGGCGCATGTTCAAACACCACGCCCACGCCCGGCACTTCAGGCAGGCGAAACGCCTCGGCAGGTTCGGGATCCTGCGTCAACTGGATGCCCGAGGTGATGCACAATTCGGCGAAATTCACCGATTTCAGCGCCGCCAGAACAGCGGTATCGGCCACATGCACCACCGGAGCCGCCTCAAGGCTGGCACCAATTGCCTTGGCTGTGCGTTGCACCTCCAGCGCACCGTTCACCACCCGGCGGGCGGCGCGGATGCCGTCCCATTTCGCGGCAAGCGCAGGGTTCAGCCATTCGGCAGGCGTCTGCGGCATATCCATCAGATGCACCGAAGACCCCTCTTCGGGAAAGCGGCACAGCCAGACCTCTTCCATGGTGAACACCAGAACCGGCGCAAGCCAGGTCGTCAGCCGGTGGAACAGAATATCCAGCACCGTGCGCGCCGACCTGCGGCGCAGGCTGGTGGCGGCATCGCAATAAAGCGCATCCTTGCGCACATCAAAGAACACCTGGCTCAGATCAGAGGTGGCAAAGGTGAACAGCTTTTGGAACACACCCTGAAAATCATATTTGCCATAACCGCTGCGCACCTCGGCATCGAGTTCGGCCACGCGGTGCAGCACCCATTGCTCCAATTCGGGCATATCCTTCGACGCCACCCGCTCGGCCTCGGTAAAGCCCTCAAGGTTGCCCAGCAAGAACCGCATGGTGTTGCGCAGGCGGCGATAGCTGTCGGCCACGCCTTTCAGGATTTCCTTACCGATGCGCAGATCAATGGTGTAATCGCTTTGCGCCACCCACAGCCGCAGGATATCGGCACCATATTCGCCGATGACCTCTTGCGGTGCCACGGTATTTCCGATGGATTTGGACATCTTCATGCCCTTTTCATCCAGCGTAAATCCGTGCGTCAACACGCCCCGATAGGGCGCACGGCCCTTGGTGCCGCAGGCCTGCAACATCGAGGAATGGAACCAGCCGCGGTGCTGGTCGGTGCCTTCAAGGTAAAGATCGGCAATGCCATCGCTGCTGCCGTCGGCGCGGTCGCGCAGCACGAAAGCATGAGTCGAGCCAGAATCAAACCACACATCCAGCACGTCAAAGATCTGGCTATAGGCAGCAGGGTCAACAATCGCGCCCAGCATCTTTTCCTTGAAACCGTCGATGTACCACACATCCGCACCCTCGGCCTCGAACGCGGCCTTGATCCGGGCGTTCACTTCCGCATTGCGCAACAGGAAATCGGCATCGGTCGGTTTCGCGCCTACCTTGGTGAAACAGGTCAGCGGCACGCCCCAGGCGCGTTGACGCGACAGCACCCAATCGGGCCGCGCCTCAATCATCGAGTGCAACCGGTTGCGGCCTGAAACCGGCGTCCAGGTGACAAGCTGATTGATCGAGTTCAACGCCCGCTGGCGGATGGTTTCGCCAAAGGTGCCCATGCCATCATCGAGCACCTTGTCGATGGCGACAAACCATTGCGGCGTGTTGCGATAGATCACCGGGGCCTTGGAACGCCAGGAATGCGGGTAGCTGTGCTTCACCTTACCCTTGGCAAATAGCGCGCCAGCGCCATGCAGCGCCTTGATATTGCTGACGTTTGCCGGACCTTCCTTGCCATCGGGCAAGATGATGTGCTGACCGCCAAACAGTGGCAGATCGCTGCGAT
>JAGPBG010000245.1 GCA_018063485.1 Cypionkella sp. | reverse complement strand
TGCTGTCATGTTGGTCTCCTTGCCCGAGATAGGCGATCTCATGTCCCCTAGGTCAACCCCTGCGCGCCAGATAGCCGCAGCAACGGGGCGGCAAAGATCCAGCCCTTGATTTCCCCGATGCCTCCCCCCTTATACTGATCTTATCCAACCCCGAGGACAACATGATCACTCTTGCCATCCCCGATATGTCTTGCGGCCATTGCAAAGCCTCGGTCGAGGCCGCGCTTTCCCCGCTTTGCGGCGTGAAAACGGTGACGGTCGATCTGGCCAGCCGTCAGGTGCAGATCGACGGCTCACCGAAAACCGATGCCCTGCTGGCCTCACTGAGTGAAATTGGCTTCCCGGCCACTCTGATCTCGGCAGACTAGCGCCGAAGGCCCCGGCTAACCTGATCAATTCATTGCAAAAGCCCCACCATCGGCTTAGTTGATCGCAATCTCGCCACAATCGGGACGCTATAGCGCCCTGACCCGCGCGCAGAGTGATTCGAGACAGGCCAAAAAGAAGCGGAGCAGTTCCATGGCAAGCCCCAAACCAAGCCCGCAACAGGGCGGCACCCAGACCCCGACGCAGCAACAGGGCCAGTCAGTTCCCCCTGTCGCGCAACAAGGCACACAGCCGATCTTCAAGGATTGGGCCTCGATCTGAGGTCAGCATATTGCGACGTTGCGGCCAGCCCTTTAGGCTGGCCTTTTCATTGGTGCGCCACGATGTCCGACCCGATTTCCTCAATCGCCAACCTCGGCCCGGCCTCGGAAGCGGCCTTTGCCAAGGCGGGCATTACCACCGCCCAGGAGTTGCGCGCCATCGGTGCCGATGAAGGCTATCGCCGCCTGCTCGCCGCTGGCACTCAGCCGCATTTCATCGGCTACTATGTCTTGCACATGGCCCTGCAAGGCCGCCCATGGAACGATTGCAAGGGCGAGGAAAAGAAAGCCCTGCGCGCACGCTTTGACAAGATCAAGGCAGGCCATGCCGGATCAAAAGAAAAGGGCCGCTCCGATCTGGAGGCGGCCCTGCAATTCTTTGGCGTGATTGAACGGCGGTAAGATCAGCCGACCAGTTCAAGGCCCGAGAAGAAGAACGCGATCTCGCGCGCAGCCGAAGCCGCCGAATCCGAGCCATGAACCGAATTCTCGCCCTTGGACAAAGCGAACTCCTTGCGGATCGTGCCTGCATCGGCCGCTGCCGGATCGGTCGCGCCCATCACTTCGCGGTTCTTGGCAATCGCGCCCTCACCTTCCAGCACCTGAACCACCACCGGCTCGGAGGCCATATAGGCGACCAGCTCGCCATAAAAGCCACGCTCGGAATGTTCAGCATAAAACGCGCCAGCGGTGGCGGTGGACAGATGGATGCGCTTGGAGGCCACAACCCGCAGGCCGGCATCTTCGAACTTGGCAACAATCTTGCCGGTCAGGTTGCGCTTGGTTGCATCGGGTTTGATGATCGACAGGGTGCGTTCGACGGCCATGAGGCTCTCCATGTGTATGGGGCTGACTTGCCCCGAATTGCTATGGCGCCTGCTATCACGGGCTTTCGCGCTTGAAAAGCCGGGTTGCGGCCGCACGGCACAGGTGCAGCACGCATAAAGCACGGGTAAAGCCCGGGGCTTTTTCAGATCAGCAGTTGACGCCCGCACCACCTTCGGGCAAGCCCCGCTGCATGTTGAAAATCGAAGATATCACCTATTCCGTTGAAGGCCGCCCGCTGTTCGAGGGTGCCTCCGCCACCATTCCCACCGGCCATAAGGTAGGTCTTGTCGGCCGCAACGGCGCTGGCAAAACCACGCTTTTCCGGCTGATCCGCCGCGAATTGGCGCTTGAGGGCGGTGACATCACCATGCCCAACCGCGCCCGCATCGGCGGTGTGGCACAAGAGGTGCCGTCGTCCTCAACCTCGCTTATTGACACGGTTCTGGCCGCCGATACCGAACGCGCCAGCCTTCTTGCCGAGGCTGAAACCGCCACCGATCCCCACCGCATTGCCGAGGTGCAAGCCCGTCTTGCCGATATCGACGCCTGGTCCGCAGAGGGCCGCGCTGCCAGCATTCTCAAGGGCTTAGGCTTTGATGCCGAGGCGCAACTGCGCCCCTGTTCGGATTTTTCCGGCGGCTGGCGGATGCGTGTGGCGCTGGCTGGCGTGCTGTTTGCCCAGCCCGACTATCTGCTCTTGGACGAGCCCACCAACTACCTTGATCTTGAAGGCGCGCTTTGGCTGGAAAACTATCTCCAGAAATATCCGCATACGGTTTTGATCATCAGCCACGACCGCGGCCTGCTCAATCGTGCAGTGCAAGGCATCCTGCATCTGGACAACAAGAAGCTGACCTATTGGTCGGGTTCCTACGATCAATTCGCCCGCCAGTTCGCCGAACGCCGCGCCGTCTTGCAGGCCGAAGCCAAAAAGCAAGACGCTCGCCGCGCGCATCTGCAATCCTTTGTTGATCGTTTCAAGGCAAAAGCCTCCAAGGCCGTTCAAGCGCAATCGCGCGTGAAGATGCTGGAAAAAATGGAAACCATCACCGCGCCGGAAGACGCGAAGAAAGTGGTGTTCACCTTTCCAGAGCCAGAAGAACTTTCTCCCCCCATCATCAATATGGAAGGCGTAGCCGTCGGCTACGGTGGCCCGCCCATTTTGAAAAAGCTGTCGCTGCGGATAGATCAAGACGACCGCATCGCGCTGCTTGGCCGAAACGGCGAAGGAAAATCAACTCTTTCCAAGCTGTTGGCAGGCAAACTTCAACCATCCGAAGGCAAGATGGTGCAATCTTCCAAGCTGCGGATCGGCTATTTCGCCCAGCATCAGGTTGATGAGCTGCACATTGATGAGACGCCTTTGCAGCACGTCATGCGCCTGCGCCCCACCGAAGGCCAACCCCGCCTGCGCGCCCGTCTGGCAGGTTTTGGCCTGATGGCCGATCAGGCCGAAACTGTGGTGGGCCGGCTGTCGGGCGGCCAGAAAGCCCGCCTGTCGCTGCTCCTCGCCACCATCGACGCTCCGCATCTGCTGATTCTCGACGAGCCGACCAACCACCTCGACATTGAATCGCGCGAAGCATTGGTTGAGGCGCTTATCGAATATTCCGGCGCGGTGGTTCTGGTCAGCCACGACATGCATCTGTTGTCTCTGATCGCCGACCGTCTCTGGTTGGTAAAGGGTGGTGCCGTCACCCCCTATGCCGAAGATCTTGAAGCCTATCGTCGCCAGCTTCTGGCTGGCGATGAAGACGCAAAGCCCGCAAAACCCATTGAAAAACCTAAGAAAGTCTCGCAAGAAGACATCAAGGCCCTGCGCTCTGAGGTAAAGAAATCCGAAGAAAGGCTCGACAAGTTGAACGACATGCGCGACCGTCTGGCCAAGAAGCTGGCCGATCCGGAGCTTTATGAAGCCTCCCGCGTCGGTGAATTGGAAACCTGGAACAAGAAATACGGCGAGGTCATGGAAGGCCTTGATCGTGCCGAGGCCATGTGGATGGCCGCACAAAGCAAGCTGGAGGCGGTAACGAAATAATATGGACTCAGCCCTGTTGATCACCGCCTTCGCCATGCTTTTTGTGGTGATCGACCCGCCCGGTCTGGTGCCGATGTTCATCGCCCTGACCCAAGGCATGGATCCTGCGCACCGTGCCGGAATGGCGCGGCGGGCCTGCCTGATCGCCTTTGCCCTGCTGACGCTGTTTGGTGTCGCAGGCGAGCCGGTCCTGGGCTTTATCGGCATCTCGATGCCCGCCTTTCGCATCGCGGGCGGGCTTTTGCTGTTTCTAACCGCCTTGGACATGCTGTTCGAGCGCCGCACCCAGCGGCGTGAGGGCCAGCACCCCGATCCCGATCACGACCCTTCGGTGTTCCCCCTCGCCACCCCGCTGATCGCCGGACCGGGGGCGATTGCCACCATGATCTTGCTGATTGGCCAATCCGGACCGGGCTGGATTGGCACCTTCGCGATTCTGTCTTTGCTGGGCGCGATGATCCTTTCAACCTACCTTTTCCTGCTTGCCTCTACCTTCTTTGAAAACCTGCTTGGGCGGACCGGCACCCTGGTCGTCACCCGACTGTTGGGGATGTTGCTGGCGGCGCTTTCGGTTCAGTTCGTGATTGACGGCATCCGGGGAACGGGGCTGATCTGATGGAGGGTGAAACCTTCGGGCGCGCGCTCTATCTGGTGGTGCTGCTTGCGGCGCTGGGGGGATGGGTTCTGGTTGAATACCGCAAACGGTTGGGGTTTGCGTTGCGCACCGCGATGGCCTGGGGGATGATCTTTGTCGGCGTGGTGGCAGGCTATGGCCTTTGGGGCGACATCCGGCGAGATGTGCGGCCCGAGCAAAGCGAGGGCCATAATGAGGTAACGATTCCGCGGGCGCAGGATGGGCACTATTACCTGCAACTAAAGATCAACGGCACGC
>JAGPBG010000246.1 GCA_018063485.1 Cypionkella sp. | reverse complement strand
GCCACAACCACGATCCCCGGCATGGCAATCGGCAGGATCACCCGGCGAAAAGTGTAAAGCTGCGACGCGCCATCCATATAGGCCGCCTCGTTCAACTCGACCGGAATGCGCATCATATAGGTGCGCAGCAACCAGATCGCCGAGGGGATCAGAAAGGCCACCCCCGGCACCACCATTGCGAAATAGGTGTTCAACAGCCCCAATGTGCGCATCAACCGGAACAGCGGGATCAACAGCACCGCGCCCGAAAACATGCTGACCGCGAGAAAGCCGCCCAAAACCAGGGCCATGCCGGCATATTGAAACCGCGCAAAGGCATAGGCCGCCGGGACAACCAGCGCCAAAACGATCATGGTCGAGACGGTCGAGATCAGGAACGAGTTGAAGATATAGCGCCCAAAGCGCGGCACCGATGTCCACATCGTGATATAGGCATCAAAAGACCCATTTTCGGGCCAGAAACGATAGGGCGAGGAAAACAACTGCGACAGCGGCTTCAGGCTGACAAGGAACCCCTCGATGAACGGTGCCAGCATGAAGAACAAAAACAGGAAAATGCCCGCATAGATCAGCACGAACTCCCACCAGCGATAGCGGTCGATCATCGGGCGGTTGTCTGTGGATTTCGCTGCCATGCGCTTATGCCTTTTCTACGGCCGCAAGACGGCGTGTCACCCGGAAATAGGCGATGCAGAACAGCGACAGAAAGATGCAGATCACCACCGCCCGCGCCGCGCCTTCGCCATATTTCTTTGATCCGATGGCGGTCTGATAGGTGTCGATGATCATGGTGGTGGTGGACCCGGACGGCCCGCCCTGGGTCAGGATCCAGATGATGTCAAAGCTGTTGAAGGTGGCAATCAGCGACAGCATCGACATGGTGATGATCGCAGGTGCCATCAGCGGCAGGGTGATCCTGCGAAAGCGCACCCAGCGGCTTGCGCCATCGGTCCATGCGGCCTCATACAGGTCTTTCGGGATCGACTGGATGGCAGCCAGAAAGTAGATCGTCACCATCGGCACGCCGATCCACACATCGGTTACAATCGTCGCCCAAAACGCGGTGTTGCCCCAGGCCAGAAACGCCACCGGCCCATCCACCAAGCCAAACCGCTGCAAAAGCCCCGAGATCATGCCGAACTGGCCATTATACATCCAGCCCCACATGAAAATTCCGATCGCCATCGGCACGATCCATGGTGGCATGGTCAGGATGCGGAACAAATGCCGACCCGGCACGGCGGAATTCAGCAAGACCGCGCCAAAGGTGCCGATCACCATCTTCAGCAGCACCGAAAAGAACGTCCAGGTGAAGGTGCGCAAAATCACGATCAGGAAGGTATCGTTGAAAATCTTGCCATAGTTTTTCGAGCCGACATAGTTGGTGGTCTTGCTCAGGGACGCATCGGTGAAGGACAGCCGAAAGGTTTCAACCAGCGGCCAAGCCACGATGATCAGCACATAGATGATTGCAGGTGCGAGCAGTGCCCAGGCAAAGATCAGGCTGGATCGTGACTTGATCATCTAGGCCACCTTTGTTGCAAACGCATTGTCATAGCGATCCCAGATCGGGCGCAAATCAATCACGGTTTTCGACCGCCGCGCGTCATCGGTGGCCAGCGCAAGGATACCCGCCTCCAGCGCGTCCAGCGGTGATACCGGCAACGGCCCGCCCTGCATCACATGCGCAATCACTTCCGCTGCCATCTGCTCATCCGCGCCGTAATGCTGCGACAGGGCGGTGGCCTTGTACTCGGTTTCGGTCACGCGCTTTTCTGACAGCACATCGGTGATCTTCAGGAAACCGCGGATAAAATCCCCCTCGGCCTGCCCCTTGGTGCCAAAGACGGCGAAACGGCGGAACTGGTCGGGTGCGTTCAGGTTGGTGTGAAAATTCATCCCGACCCCATTGGCATATTCAATGATCGCCACTTGATAGTCGATAATATCACCATCGCTGTCAAACACCTTGTCCGAGCCGTTCCAGCCGCTGGGTTTGCGGTGGTAAAGGCTGACGTCATTGATGCCGTCAAGCTGCGGATCGTTTTCCGGGATAAAGGTCTTGCGGCCGCCAAAACTTGCAACCCGTTCAGGCCGCGCGCCGACCAGACCGTTATAGAGATCAAGGTCATGGCAGCATTTTTCCAGCATGAAACTACCGGACCACTTTTCATAGCGCCGCCAGTCCCGCATGAAAAACGCACCGTGATAGGGGAAAATATGCTCTGCCGCCTCGATGGAAACGATCTTGCCCAACTGCCCCGCGTCGCGGGCTGCGAGCAGATCGCGGTAAAGCGGCGCATAGCGCAGAACAAGCCCGACAAGCAGGCGGTCATGGCCGTATTTGCCCAGCAAAGCCGCCATTTGATAGGTTTGCTCAATCGTCGACACAATCGGCTTTTCCGAGAAAATCTTGGCCCCGGCCTCAAGCCCCAGGCGAATATGGTCAAGATGCAGGTGATTGGGCGATCCCACCATCAGCAGATCGAAACCACCGGCCCGCACCAGATCTTCCGGGGTGTCATAGGCGATGCCAGCCGAGATCCTGTGTTCGTTCAAAACCGCCATACCCGCTGGTTCCGGGTCGTGATAGCCGACAATTTCAAAGCTGGGGTCCATCTGGTGGAATACATGCCCCAGATAGCCCAACCGAAACCCAAGGCCGATGATCGCGACTCGCATTCGCCATTCCCACTTAGAAAATTATTTTCTTAATTATGCGTAGAGGCACATTATCCGTCAACTCATTTTCATTTACTCTACAGGGAGTGTAATTATTTTTCATGAATGATGGTAAAAACCCTGATGTAGAGATCAAATTGCAGGTGAAACCCGACGTCCAAGACCCAGAATCGCGGCACCCACCAAGCCTGGCTCGATGGCACAGCCCGCTGGCACGATCAGTGGCCGGTCAAATTTGCGCAGAATTTGCGCCCGGACGGCCCGATCCAAAGCCGCAATCAATGGCCGCGAATTGGCAAGCCCACCGCCCACGGCCACTATCCCGGCCCCCAGCAGGTTCTCCACCATCGCCAAAGGCCCCGACAAAAGCCCTAACCAAATGCCGATAGTGCGGCCTGGCTCTGGCAACCCCGCCTCCCAGCCCGCGACGATTTCCGTGCTCGCCGCTTCGATCCCATGCAGGCAATAGTGCAGCTTTTCCATGCCGCGCGCCGAGCAGATGGCGTCCAGACAACCCACCTGTCCACAGCCGCAGGCAAAAGCCGGCAAGGTGACTTCGGGCGTGCCAAGAATGCGCTGTGCCACCGCACCGTGCCCCCACTCACCCGCGAAACCACCGGCTGCATTGATCAGCGCGCCACGCACCACCACACCACCCCCGACGCCAGTGCCAAGTATGACGCCAAACACCACGTCATGCCCGCGCCCCGCCCCAACAGTGGCTTCGGCCAGCGCAAAACAATCGGCATCATTGGCAAGATCGACAGGCAAGTTCAGCGCCGCCTCAAGTTCGCGCTGCAAGGGCCTGCCCGAAATGCAGGGAATATTGGCAACCGTAGCAATCCCGGTTTCGGAATCGACCACACCCGCGATTGAAAAAGCCAGCCGCTCCGGCCGCCCGGGAGCCGCCGCAATGGCATCCCGCAACGCCGCGACAAAGGCCGGATAGTCGCGCGCGGGTGTTGGCACCCGTGCAACAGGGCGGATATCGTCTTGCGCAAAAGCATGGGCGATTTTTATGGTGGTGCCACCGATATCAAAACACAGAATCATGCGGTATTCTTTCTGGCAATCCGGTTCATCATAGCCCCTTACCAAACCGTTCCGCGTGCGGCCAAAGGCTCGACCCGCGTGACGATACCATTGCGATGAAACACCATCTGGTCATTGAGGTTCGAGATCACACAAGCGTGGTTCGGGATCACCCGCACCTGATCCCCTACCTCTGGCCGCGCGCCGATACAGGCCGACAGATCCACCACCGCATGTTCTTCAGACAAAGACACGATCCGCGCACCCGGCTGGCCTTCGATTTCACCAAAATCGGCAAAGCCCAGCAGATCCGAGGTCAGCGCCTTTGACCCCGCGTCCAGCACCGCCCGGTCTTTGGTGGGGCGCGAAACCACCGTGGCCAGCACATGCATGGCCAGATCCTGCGCGCTGCATTCGCCCGCCCGCACCATCGAGCGGTCGTTATAGACATAGGTGCCGGCGCGATGCTCGGTCGCTGACGGCACCAGATGCGCGCGCCACAAGTCCGGGCTGCCGCCGTTTGACCGAATGGGGCAGTCAATGCCTTGATCAGCCAGCAAAGCCATGGCCGATTGCAAAAACGCCTCAACCGCCGTCGCACCACCCGCCGCAGGGTAGGTCAGCAAGCCGCCAAAGCGCAGCCCCGGCGCTGCGGCTATTCTGGCCGCCAAAGCCAGCGCCTGTTGCGGTG
>JAGPBG010000244.1 GCA_018063485.1 Cypionkella sp. | reverse complement strand
TGCCTTTTGTGACATCGTTTGCATCGAACCGGCTCACGCGGTGCCCAGCCCATGCTGTCCGGTGCGTAGTTCCAGGGCTAATGGTTTCTGAACGGGAACAGCCGGAATCCTCTGTCCAGGTGTCGCCTGAACAGGCGTGTCTCATCCGCCAACCCAGGCATCGCCCGCATCGGTTCATGCGCCGTAAGCGGGCGTCGATCACCGCGATCGCGCCGCACCTTCCATTTCTTAAGCACAACGCAGCACTAGGAAAAGCAGCCCCAAAATACCGGGTTCCGGGGCTTGTCCTGGTCGTCCACATTGCATCCGTGATGGCTGTCGTAAGGTGGAGACCTGGAAGGTCTTCTTTTGGAAGAAGGTCACTCATGGCCCCACACCCTGCGCCGCCGCCCGCAACAGCGGCGCATTGCACTTGCGCATCGCGTGCCAGGAACGCCTCGGACCTGCGCCAGTTTCGTTCCGGTCAGGTGCTCCTATCAGGCGGCCCGTTGCTCAAAGGCCACGGGTGATTTCCAGCCGATGGCTGAGTGTTTGCAGCGCGGGTTTTGGAAGCCATTGATGTATTCGAAGAGGGCAACCTCGACTTCGCGGCGGGTGTGCCAAGTCCGGCGCGATACGGGTTCGGCCTTGAGGGACTTGAAGAAACTCTCGACGACGGAATTGTCGTAACAATAACCTTTCTCACTCATCGATACCTTGAATCGATGCTGGCGGAGCAGCTTTTGACAGTCGTGGGCACAGTATTGCGACCCACGGTCGGTATGGTGAATGCAGCCTGGTGGCGGCCTTCGGATCGCGATGGCCATTTTCAGAGCCCGCAAAGCCAGATCCTGCTTCATGCGGTTGCTGATCGCCCATGCTGTTACCCGGAAGGGCTTTGCGTGCAAAACACACAGGGCAACGCGGTGTCTTGAGAAAAGGTCAAGGATCACGGCAAGATAGACCCAGCCTTCCTGCGTCCAGACATAAGTGATGTCGCCGGCCCATTTCCGGTTCGGCCCGCTCGCGGCAAAGCCCTGTTTCAAGAGACTCGGCGCGATGTTGAAGGCGTGTTCACTGTCGGTAGTCACCTTGAACTTGCGGCTGAGGATAACCTGAATGCCATTCTGGCGCTTCAGACGGCCAACGCGGCGCTGGCCGACGCCGAAGCGGAATGCTCGCGGCCACAACGTCGCGTGGAACCCTTAAAATTTTGACGCGGAAGGATAACGCCGCGAAGCTAAACCGATTTGACGGCGGCTGGGTGAGCGTCTAAACAGACCGAGCGTGAAGCCCCTGAAGCATTGTTGGCGATGCACCGGATTTGTAACCCGGAGAACCGTGTTCGACTCACGGCGGGGGCACGTTCAATTGCATCGCAATTGCATGGCATCGAAGAACCCCCGATAAAACTGAATGAAACAATGCGGTAGTCTCGCAGAACAAATATTTTGCAATAAGGGGGTCCGGCGTTCGAATCGTCGTGGGGCACCAATAGAACCAATGGATTAGTGTGGATCGGCCTGTTTCACCTTGTTGAAACTGGC
This sequence comes from Cypionkella sp., assembly GCA_018063485.1. Lineage (GTDB taxonomy): Bacteria > Pseudomonadota > Alphaproteobacteria > Rhodobacterales > Rhodobacteraceae > CBDUEF01. Next base: position 2,890 of record JAGPBG010000244.1, on the reverse strand, counting down.
TTCAAAGGGCGCTTTGGTGGCGCATCGAGAGAGAAGGCACGTATGCCGACACTCTGTCTGACGCCAGCGCCCCTGGGATTGATATGAGGACTTGAATAGCGGTGGATTTCTGGCTCATCTGATCGAGTAGAAGACCGGGATGATGAAGGAACCTGAAATTTCTGGGGATGCCGTTGACAAACTGGTCAAGAACATCCACAGCAAGACTCGTCAGACCTATTTTTGCGGAGGAGAAAACCCGCATTTTTTTGGCTGGGTTGCGAGATGTCAACGGCAGAGTAAATGTGAGCCAAAGGACGCAAAATATTGCCACTTTGGTATCAGAATGATTGCGGCTTAGGCGTGTGTGAGCATTCTTGTCGAATTGGCGCCAAAGGGCGTCTGCGCCATCGTCCCAGACGAAGGCATGCTTTTCCGGGCGAATGATAGCTTTTTCGTTGAGATCAAGCGCAAGCTGGTAGACGAATGCGGCCTTTGGGCGATTGTCAGCCTGCCGGGTGGTGTGTTTTCAACCGCCGGGGCGGGCGTCAAGACGAACCTGCTGTTCTTTACCAAGGGTAAGAAAACCCAAAGAATCTGGTACTATGACCTGTCGAACCTGAATGTGGGCATGCATCAATGCCGCAGAAATTGATCGGAGCTCATGATGATCGAACATTCTGATGAGGTGGATGAGATCCCTCGCCTGAAATGGCCGCGCCGCTTCCCGGTGCCGCGCGATTTCGGTGTCGCGAAAGGCTCGCGCGTTACCGAGGGCAAGTCTTGGCCTGCCCCCGAAGGGGCGACGCGAATCGCGACCTTGCGCATTTACCGCTTCAACCCGGACGGTGACCAAGGCCCCCGGATGGACACCTTCCGTGTCGATCTTGACGATTGCGGGCCGATGCTGCTCGATGCGCTGATCTGGATCAAATCGAAGATTGACCCGACCCTGACCTTCCGGCGGTCTTGTCGCGAGGGGGTCTGCGGCTCTTGTGCGATGACCATTGACGGCACCAACTGGACCGCCTGCACCCGCGCCATGGATGAGCTGTCCGAACCCGCCACGATCTACCCACTGGCCAACCTGCCGGTGATCAAGGATCTGGTCCCCGATCAGACCCATCTTTTCGCACAGCACGCGCTGACGGAACCTTGGCTGAAAACCGAAACCCCCGCGCCCGAGCGTGAGCGTCTGCAATCGGTGGAACAGCGCGAAGCTCTTGATGGCTATTACGAATGCATCATGTGCTTTTGCTGCACCTCGGGCTGCCCGAGCCATTGGTGGAACGGCGACCGCTTCCTTGGCCCCGCCGCCTTGCTGACCGCCTGGCGCTGGCTGGCCGACAGCCGCGACGAGGCGCGCGGCGATCGGCTGGAGGCGCTGGATGATCCCTTCCGCCTTTATCGCTGTCACACGATCCTGAACTGCACCCGCACCTGCCCGCGCGGGTTGAACCCCGGCAAGGCCATCGGTGAGATCAAGCGGATGATGGTTGAACGTGGTGGCTAAAGGAAGGAACATGGTATGATGCATCCCCGCCCGAAATCCCCCAACATGCAGAATTACCGGCCGCAACTGACGTCGGTCATGTCCTTTGGGCATCGGCTGTCTGGTGTGGCGCTGGCGCTGTTCGCCTTCGGCCTTGCCGCTTGGTTGATCGCGGGTGCGACAGGACCGGTGGCGTTTGAGCGCGCGCAGGCGGTTGTGCTGTCGGTTCCGGGGCGCGTGCTGCTGTTTCTGGCAACGCTGGCTGTCTTTTATCACCTGTGCAACGGCATCCGGCACCTGATCTGGGACAGCGTGCGCGCGTTTGAGTTGCGCAGCATCTATGCCGGTGGTTGGGCGGTCGTGGCGGCAAGCCTGATCCTGACCGCAGCGCTTTGGCTATGGGTGCTGGCATGACCAAATCCCGCGTCTCGCCTTATTCCGCCGCGCATGGGCTTGGGGCCGCTGGGCATGGCGCGCACCACTGGTGGGCGCAGCGTGTTTCGGCCATCGCCTTGGCACCCTTGGTGGTGTGGCTGGTTTGGGCGCTGGCAAGTGGTGCGGCATCGGACCATGCGACCCTGTCGGTCTGGCTCAAGGCCCCCATCAACGCAACCTTGCTGATCCTGCTGCTGATCGCCGCCTTTCACCACGCCGCCCTCGGGCTTCAGACCATCGCCGAGGATTACATTCATTCGCGCGCAAGATTTGCCGTGATCGCCATCATCCAGCTTGCCTGTGCGGCGGGCGGCGTGGCGGGCATCGCGGCGACGCTGTTGATCGCGTTGGCCAGCTAGAACGGAGTACCACATGTTCATCGAGAATTTCTTGCCAATGGCCCACAAACGGATGTGCTGCATTGATGCGGATTCCGCGCTGCTCCAGGCGGCGCGGCTGCTGGGGGGCGACCATGACATGCTGTTGGTTCGTGATGCAGAAGGCCGCTTGGTCGGCGTTGTGACCAAGACCGACTTGGTGCGCCAGATCGGAAACTGCTCCGGTTCCAATTGCACCGCGCCGGTGATTGAGGCGATGACCAAGGCCCCCATCACGCTGGCACCCGACGGCTTGCTAAAAGATGCCTGGGAGACGATGAAGGCGCGCGGGCTAAGAAACATCCCCGTCGTTGATGCCGATGGCAAGCCGCTGGGGGTGCTGAACGCCCGCGATGTCCTTCATAACCTTTGGCAGGAGGTCCAACACGAAGAGGATCTGCTGTTCAACTATGTAATGAATGTCGGTTATCGCTGAAGGTCGGATCGAAATGCCGACCCGGTGATCCGGGCGTCAGGGTGGTCTCGTGACCGGTATCGCGGTCTCCGGCCCGGCGTTTCTATTGCCTCGAATGCGAAATTTGCCTGCTTACCTATCGGAGATCTTGCCATGTTGATTGCCGCCAAGACCGGCGAGCGCGTGCATCTG
>JAGPBG010000243.1 GCA_018063485.1 Cypionkella sp. | reverse complement strand
TCCCTGGCACCCCCATCGCGGCATCGAAACCATCACCTATGTACTGGCCGGAACCGTCGAACACGGCGACAGCCTTGGCAATCGCGGCAATCTGCGCGCGGGCGATGTGCAATGGATGACCGCAGGGTCAGGGATCATGCATCAGGAAATGCCGAAAGGTAACGCAAAGGGCCAGATGCACGGTTTTCAGCTTTGGGCCAACCTGCCCTCGCATCTGAAAATGACCGCCCCGCGCTATCAGGATGTGAAATCGAATGATATCCCCGAAATCATGGATGACGACGGCACCATGGTCAAAGTCATCGTGGGCAGTTTCTGGGGTAAAACCGGCCCCGTCGATGGCGTCGCCGCCGAGCCGCAATACCTTGATATCTTCGTGCCGCCAGAACGGAAAAAGACCTTCAAGGTTGACACTCGCCGCCACGCCTTTGCCTATGTCTTTGACGGTGCGGGAAAATTCGCTGATGCCGCAAACCCGCGCGGCGTGCTTTTGGAAAAAGAGGTCGCGGGCCAGGAGCTGAACATCCGCGATCTGTCGGGCAACCGCACCCTGATCGAATTTGGCGCAGGCGATGAGGTGACGGTGCAGGCAGGCCCCAACGGCATCCGTTTCCTTCTGATCTCGGGAGCGCCCCTTCGGGAACCGGTCGCTTGGCATGGCCCCATCGTGATGAACACCCAGGCCGAGTTACGCCAGGCGGTGACCGAGTTGCGCAATGGCACCTTCATCAAGCCCGCGCATTAAACCAGTTCAGCTTTGCAGCGGGGCAGTCTAAGGTGTCCCAGCCATAACGCCCGAGTCCCGCCGCATGAAGATCACCCTCGCCCTCTGCCTTGCGCTTTGTGCCTGCACCGCTTTCCCCAAAGTAGAGGTGGCAGAACGCGCCAACCCGGTTGCAACCCAGCCACCGCAACTGCTGCCGCTTGATCAGCTTTTGGCGATCAACGCGCAAACCTCGGGTGCCGAAACCGCAGGCCAGACCGCTGCCGCCCGTGCCGCAGCCTTGCGCGCCCGCGCCGCCGCCCTGCGCAACCGCTGACCCGATCAACCAGCCGCGTTGCACTGGCCAACCGAACCCGCTAACACCGGGCGACCAAATCAGCCACGGAGTTTGCCATGCCCGCCCCCCTTCCTATCGGCACTCCTCTGCGTGTAGGTCTGGCCGGGCTTGGCACCGTTGGTATTGGTGTCGTTAGAATCGTGCAGGACCATGCCGATCTGATCACCCTGCGCACCGGCCGCCCGGTGGTGATCACCGCCGTCTCGGCGCGCGACCGCTCCAAGAACCGCGACGCCGACCTTTCGGCCTATGCCTGGGAAACCGACCCTGTCGCCTTGGCACAGCGCGACGATGTTGACGTTTTCGTCGAGGTGATGGGCGGCCACGAAGGCCCGGCCCGTCACGCGACCGAGGCCGCCATCGCCGCAGGCAAAGATGTGGTTTCCGCCAACAAGGCCCTGCTTGCTCATCACGGCCAATCGCTCGCCCTTGCTGCCGAGGCCGCTGGCAGGGTGATCCGGTTTGAGGCTGCCGTTGCCGGTGGCATCCCGGTGATCAAGGCCCTGACCGAGGGCCTTGCCGGCAATCGGATTCGCCGCGTCATGGGCGTGATGAACGGCTCTTGCAATTACATCCTGACAAGGATGCAGAACGAGGGCCTCAGCTATCAGGCGGTCTTTGATGCCGCCCAACAGCTTGGCTACCTCGAAGCCGATCCCGAGCTTGACGTTGGCGGCATTGATGCGGGCCACAAACTCGCCCTGCTCGCCTCTATCGCCTTTGGCACCCAGGTCAGCTTTGATGCGGTCGAACTCGAAGGCATCGGCAAGATCTCGATTGACGACATCAACCTTGCCGCCGATATGGGCTACCGGATCAAACTTCTGGGTGTGGCCCAACTTACCGGGCGCGGGTTGGAACAGCGGATGTCGCCCTGTCTTGTCCCCGCCGACAGCCCCTTGGGCCAGTTGCAGGGCGGCACCAATATGGTGGTGCTCGAAGGCGACTCGGTTGGTCAGATCGCGCTGCGCGGCCCCGGCGCAGGGATGGGCCCCACCGCCAGCGCCGTGATGTCCGATGTGATCGACATCGCACGCGGCACCCGCCTGCCCACCTTTGGCCAACCGGCCAGCAGCCTTGTCGCACCACAGGCCGCCAAAAGCGCCACCCCCGCGCCCTATTATCTGCGCATGACCCTGCTCGACAAACCCGGCGCGCTGGCCAAGATCGCCACCTGTCTGGGCGAGGCCGGGGTGTCGATTGACCAGATGCGCCAATACCGCCACGAGGGCACCCATGCCCCGGTGCTGATTGTCACCCACAAGGCCACCCGTGACGATCTGGACCACGCCATCAGCCTGTTCGCCACCACCGGCGTTCTGGTCGGCACCCCGGTCGCTTTGCGCATCGAAGAGGTCTGATGGGCTGGTTTTTGTCGACCTGATGCTGTCAGCACGCAAAAAGCACGCAAGCAGCACGGGAAAAATACGGCAAAAGCGGGCATAACCCTTTCCCAAAGCAGTTAGCGCCACCACGCTTGCCGCCGCGCCCGCCGCCCGTTATGGGGGGGCAACACCTCAGCCAAAGGATACCCGTAATGGCCGACGCTTCAGAATTTCAGGACCGCATGCTGTCCCTCGGCCTTGCCCGTGTCTCCGAGGCGGCGGCACTGGCGTCAGCCAGGCTGATTGGGCGCGGCGATGAGAAAGCGGCGGATCAAGCCGCCGTCAACGCCATGCGTGACCAGTTGAATTTGCTCGATATTTCTGGCGTCGTGGTGATTGGCGAAGGCGAGCGCGACGAGGCCCCGATGCTTTATATCGGCGAGAAAGTAGGCACCGGCCACGGCCCCGCCGTTGATATTGCGCTTGATCCTTTGGAAGGCACCACCCTCACCGCCAAGGACATGCCCAACGCCCTGACCGTGATCGCCATGGCCCCGCGCGGCACTTTGCTCCATGCCCCTGATGTTTATATGGAAAAGCTGGCCATCGGCCCCGGCTTTGCCCCCGATACCGTAACCCTCGACATGTCCCCCGCCCAACGCGTCCGCGCCCTCGCCCGCGCCAAAGGCGTCGCCGCTGACGAGATCACCGTCTGCATCCTCGAACGCCCCCGGCATGAGAAGCTGATCGCCGAAGTCCGGGCCACGGGTGCCGCGATCCGCCTGATCACCGATGGCGACGTGGCCGGCGTAATCCATTGTGCTGAAAGCGAATCTACCGGGATCGACATGTATATGGGCTCGGGCGGCGCCCCCGAAGGCGTGCTTGCCGCCTCGGCCCTGAAATGTATGGGCGGGCAGATTTATGGCCAGCTTCTGTTTCGCAACAATGATGAAAAAGACCGCGCCGCCAAGGCCGGGATCACCGATCTGAACCGCATCTACACCCGCGACGATATGGTCACCGCCGATGTGATCTTTGCTGCCACCGGCGTCACCCAGGGTTCGATCCTGCAAGGCATCAGGATCGAACCCGGCTGGGTCACCACCGAAACCATCCTGATGCGTTCCAAGACCGGATCGGTCCGCCGGATGATCTACAAAAGCCCATTGAAATAGTCCACTTAGAGCGCGTTGCGCCAAATTGACTTCATCTCGCAACCCGAACGCGCTTGCAAAGCCAATCGCTGCCTCGGGTTGCGAGGTGACTACGTGTCTCTGACTGAACGCAACGCGCTCTGGACCATAGCACGCAACAGCCTCTTGTTGCGCGCTCTGGTCTGGGGCACAACTGCACCATGAGCCAACGCGCCTTTCTCTCGGTCGAAACCTCACTGACCGGCCGTCGCTGGATCGGCCCCACCATCGAGGCCGAACGTCTGGCCGAAGCGATGGCCCAGATCACCAAACTGCCGCTTGCGCTGTGCTCCACTCTGGTCGCACGGGGCGTCACTCCCGCCGAAGTACCCTCTTTTCTTGCCCCGCAACTGCGTGATCTCTTGCCCGATCCCCTGCGCCTTGCCGATATGGCAAAGGCCGCCGCCCGCTTCATTCACGCCCTCAATTCCCGCCAACGCATTGCAATCTTTGCTGATTATGATGTTGATGGTGGCACCTCTGCCGCGCTGTTGATCACTTGGCTGCGCGCGATGGGGGCCAAAGCCACCCTTTATATTCCCGACCGTATCGACGAGGGCTATGGCCCCAATACCCCCGCGATGGCCGAACTTGGCTCTGCCCATGATCTGATCATCTGCGTTGATTGCGGCACCCTCAGCCTTGATCCGATTGCCGCCGCCGGCTGCGATGTCATTGTTCTTGACCACCATCTGGGCGGCGACACCCTCCCTCCCGCCTATGCCGTGATCAACCCGAACCGACAGGACGAATCCGGCGATCTTGGCCATCTCTGTGCCGCCTCGGTGGTGTTCCTGATGCTGGTCGAGGCCAACCGGCAACTGCGCGCCAGCGGCACC
>JAGPBG010000242.1 GCA_018063485.1 Cypionkella sp. | reverse complement strand
CTGTGGAGCCTTTCAACGTGCGCTTGACCCCCACCATGATGTCGGACGCGCCGCGTGGCCCCGGTCAAGATACGTCGATCCTGACCAAAACCAAAACCCGCACCGAAAAGCCGCCGCTCTACAAGGTGATGTTGCTGAATGACGATTATACGCCAATGGAATTCGTGGTGCATATCCTTGAGCGGTTTTTCGGCCTGAACCATGCCCAAGCCTTTGAAATCATGCTGACGGTGCATAAAAAAGGGCTGGCGGTCGTGGGTGTTTTTTCCTATGAGATCGCGGAAACCAAGGTGGCGCAGGTGATGGATTTCGCCCGTCGCCATCAACATCCGCTGCAATGCACCATGGAAAAGGAATAGGCCGGAAAGGCCGATCATGCGTTCAACCCGTTTGGAAATGGCGCTGGAAAGCGGCACCTTTGCTCTGCCGCCAACCGGCCTGATTGCCGTGATCCGGCCGCGCGCCGGCGACGATCTGTCGGTATTGCCGAAAGATCGGGTGGTGGTTTTGACCGGGTTCAAACCCGATGCCGATTACTTTGTCGGGCAGGGATATGCGTCGAAGATCTCGGGGCCAGTGTCGATGGCGCTGCTGTGCCTGCCCAGGTCCAAGGCTGCCGCGTGGGGTTTGATCGCGAAGGCCGGGCTGGAACTGGTGCCGAATGGAGTGCTGGTGCTGGACGGGCAGAAAACCGACGGAATCGATTCGGTTTTGAAAGATTGCAAGGCCCTGGGTCTGGAAGTTGGTCCGGCGCTGTCAAAGGCGCATGGCAAGATTGCGGTGGTGACGCCCTCGGATGTGCTGGCACAATGGGTTGCGGCCGCGTGGCAACTCGAGGATGGGTTTGTCACCTTGCCGGGAGTGTTTTCGGCGGATGGGCCGGATCGGGCCTCGGTGCTTTTGGCGGCGGCCTTGCCGCCGAAACTGCCTCCGAGTGTGGCCGATTTCGGAGCGGGTTGGGGCTATCTGTCCCGCGCGATTCTGGAACGCCAAGGCGTGCAAAGCCTTGATCTGATCGAGGCCGAAGCGGATGCACTCGATTGTGCCCGCGTCAACATCACCGATCCTCGCGCGCGGTTTCACTGGGCCGATGCCACCACGTTCCGGCCCGCGAAACTGTGGGATGCTGTGGTGATGAATCCACCCTTTCACAATGGCCGTGAGGCCGATCCGGGGCTTGGCATTGCCTTTATCAAGGCGGCACAAAAGGCACTGGCTCCGGGCGGCAGCCTATGGTTGGTTTGCAATCGGCATCTGCCCTATGAGGCTGAGTTGAAACAGCTTTTCAAGCGGGTGGAAGAGCAGCCAGGGGATGCCAGTTTCAGGATCTATCACGCTTCGGTGCCGCAGCGCGGGCGGTGATCATTCGGGGTATTGCGCCTTGCATTGGGCAATCGGTTGCGCCGCTGCCTTGGCCTGCAGCTTGCGTTTGGCCTTTAGCCCGTCAAGTTTCACCTGCTCGGCCCTCAGATCAATCGCCACGGCGCGGCGGGTGGTCTGCTCGCGGTCATCAAGACACATGCGCGGCTCGGGGTTGGGGTTTTCAACCGTGGGGCGTCGCCCGCAATTGACCCAGACCGGCACCGAAATCGTGACCTCTTGATAGGCAAAACCGCGCTGCAAATTGCCCTCGGTTTCTGCAATCAACCGATCAACCATCCGCATGTCGCGGGTGACGGATTCGATACATTGTTCCTGCGGGGTGCCGCAAGCCGACACGAGAAACAGAGCGGCAAAGGCAAGGCGTTTCATGGCAGGGACTCCGTAATTTTGCCGCGAGTATAGTCGGCGGGCGCACAATGCCAACAGGTCACGTTGAGCCTGCCTCACTGTGGTGTTAGCTAGGGGCAGGATCAACAGAGGCAGTCATGACCGAAGATTTTACCCAACGCAAAGCCCAGGCCGCCACGTGGTTTCGCACTCTGCGTGACCAGATTGTGACCTCGTTCGAGGGGCTGGAGAATCGCTTTGGCACCGGCACGCCGGGGCGGTTTGAGGTGTCGCCAACCACCCGCGCCGATGGCGGCGGCGGTATCATGAGCGTGATGCGCGGCGGGAGGGTGTTTGAAAAGGTGGGCGTGAACGTGTCCGAAGTGCATGGCACCTTGGGCGAGCGGGCGCAAAAGGCGATGGCGGCGCGCGGGGTGCCGGGAATGGACAGCGATCCACGGTTCTGGGCTTCGGGGATTTCGCTGGTGGCGCATATGGCCAATCCGCATAGCCCTGCCGTGCATATGAACACGCGGATGTTCTGGACGCCCCATGCCTGGTGGTTTGGCGGTGGGGCCGATTTGAACCCTTGCATCGAATATCCCGAGGACACCGCGCATTTTCATGCCGCCATGCAGGGGGCCTGTGATGCGCATAGCCCTGAATACCATGCGAGATTCAAGGCTTGGGCGGATGAGTATTTCTTTATTCCGCACCGTGGCCGCGCGCGTGGCGTGGGAGGGATTTTTTATGATGATCTGAACACCGGCAATTGGGACGCCGATTTTGCTTTTACCCAAGACGTTGGCCGCGCCTTCTTGCCCGCCTTTGTTCCGGTGACTGAACGGCGGGTGTCTACGCCGTGGACGGGTGCCGACCGCGAGGTGCAACTGATCCATCGCGGGCTTTATGCCGAGTATAATCTGGTTTACGATCGGGGCACCAAATTCGGGCTGGAAACCGGGCATGACGCCAATGCGGTGTTGATGAGCCTGCCGCCCTTGGCGAAATGGGTTTAGGGCTGGCTGCGCAGCAACAGGGCAATTCCCGCCGCGATGATGGTCATGCCGATCACCTGTCTCTGGCTGATCGGCTGGCGCAGGATATAGCGTGAAACGCCTGCCGCAAAGATCACCTCGACCAGCGCCAGCGTGCGGATATTGGCGGCCGAGGTCAGCGAAAAGCCGATAAACCAGAACTGGCTGGCAAAAGCCCCAAGGAAACCCGCGCCCAGCGAGGGGCGCCAGACTTTCAGGCTTGCCGTCATCGCCTTGCGGTTGAAAATCGCCAGCCACAGCGCGAGGGCGGCGCTTTGCAAGATCAGGCCCAGCACCAGCGTGGTCGTCGCGCGGATCAGAAAATCCCCCGTCGGCAATGAGGTGATGCCGCCGCGAAAGCCGATGGCCGAAATTCCGAACAACAATCCGGCGAGCAATCCGGTGAGCGCCGGGATGCCTTCGTGCCACATCGCCCGCCCAATCTCGGGCTTGACCGACATCAACAGCACGCCCGCCGTGGCAATCGTGATGGCGATGATCATCGGAACCGTCAGCGGATCGTGCAAAACCAGGGCGGCCAAAAGTGCCACCATCACCGGCTCGGTCTTGATCCAGGCAGTTGTAACCGCGAAAGAGCGCGATTTCATCAACAGCAACATCAGTGCGGTGGCCCCGATTTGCGCTCCGGCCCCCATCGCGGTGAAAGCCAACGCGCGCAGCGGGATGGCGGGAATGCTGTCACCCGTCACCAGCACGATCAGGCCGAGAAAAATCACCGCAAAGGGCAGGCCGAACAGAAACCGCACCTGAGTTGCGCCGACGGTGCCGATAGCCTTGGTCAGACTGGCCTGAGTGGCATTGCGCCCGGTTTGGGCGGCGGCGGCGATCAGGGCGGCTGCAATCCACAGATTATCCACGGATCAGGCGGCCCAAACGCTTGATGCCCTCGTCAATCGCCGCCTCATTGGCGCAGGAGAACGAAAGCCGCAGGGTGTTGCCGTTTGAGCCATCGGCAAAGAAGGCGCGGCCGGGAACAAAGGCGATGCGTTCGGTTTTCAGCGATTTGGCCAGTAAATCGCCCGCGTCCATGCCCTTGGGCAGTGTCACCCAGACGAACATGCCGCCTTCGGGTTTGGTCCAACTGACACCAACAGGCATTTCGCGCGAAAGCGCCGCCAGCATGTGATCGCGCCGCGCGCCGTAGACTTGGCGCAGTTTGGCAACGTGGTCTGAGAAAATCCGGGTGGCCACCTTTTCGGTGACAATCTGATTCGCGGTCGAGGAATGCAGGTCGGCGGCTTGTTTCATCAAAACCAGCCGCGAGATCACCTCTTTGGCGGCGCAAATCCAGCCCACGCGCAGGCCGGGGGCCAAGGATTTTGAGAAAGAGCCGCAATAAAGCGTGCGGCAGGCCTCAATGGAACCTCTGCGCGCAATTTCCAGCGCCAGAATCGGCGGAATCGCCTCGCCGTCATAACGAAGGGTTTGATAGGCGGCGTCCTCGACCACGGCAATGTCAAGCGCATCGGCCAGATCAAGCACCGATTCGCGTGCAGACCGGTCCAGCGTTTCGCCGGTTGGATTGGCAAAATCTACCGACAGATAGGCGAATTTCACCCGGCCCCCCGCAGCCTTGGCCTTGGCGCGGAAACTTTCCGCATCTCGGTTGCCCTTGGGATCAAGCCGGTCGTAGTTGGGCTCATAGGCATTATAGGCCCCCAGCGCGCCCAGAT
>JAGPBG010000241.1 GCA_018063485.1 Cypionkella sp. | reverse complement strand
AGTTAAGTGGTGCCCGGAGCCGGAATCGAACCAGCGACACGCGGATTTTCAATCCGCTGCTCTACCAACTGAGCTATCCGGGCACTCTGGCAAGGCATGCCTTGCTTGGTGGGCGGGTGATACGTCAGGCGCGCGGGGCTGTCCAGAGGGATTTGATAGAAAAACGAACCAGATGCGGTATCATTGCTGGCGCGGCGGCGGCGTTTCTTTCACCGGATTCTCGTCATCAATCGCTTCGGCGGGGATAGCATAGGAACCAGTCAGCCATTTTTCCCAGATCAATATCGGCACAGCGGCGAGAGCAGAACGGGCGATATTTCTGATCGCGCTCTTTCCCACAGATCGGGCAACTCATGCAAGCACCTCGGCCAAGGGCAGCCGGTCGCGTTTGCGGGTGAATTCGTAAAGCCCAAGCGTGGTCCAGCCCGCCAGATTGACCTCGGGCTCGGACTTGAAGGCGGCGCGGATCACCTGATCGAGAATGGCGCGGTCCTTCTTGGGCATTGGGGCGAAATCAACCACGATCTGACCGCCAAGCCCGCGCAGCCGCAACTGGCGCGGCAAATCGCGGGCGGCGGCGATATTCACTTTCAGCGCAGCGGCGGGCGTCGTGTCATTGCCGGTGTTCACATCAATGGCGACCAGCGCGCGGGTGGGTTCGATCATCATGTGACCCTCACCCAGCACCACGCGCGCCGCAAGCAAGGCGTCAATCATCTCCAACAGGCCGTGATCGGCGAAACCGCCTTGGATCACTTCATCAGGCTCGGGATCGGCCCAATCGCGCCAAGCGGTTTCCTGTGCGCCGGCACCTTCCACCAGAAGTTCCGGCCCGCCATTGGTATCGGCCAGCACCGCCTCGGCCAGGGCACGCATCGCCGTGATATCCTCGGCAATCGCTTTATCATCCGCCCCGGCACAGGCCGAGCGCAGGATCAGGCCCAGCGACTCATCCGCCCCTGCCATGCCCTGAACGGCCAAGGCTTCCAGTTCGCCACGCAGATCATCCTCGCGGATACGGCGCGAGATATTCAGCCCCGGCGCGCCCGGCGTCACGATCACATAGCGGCTCTTGAACAGCAGCCGGGTTGTGACCGGATGGGCTTTGCCCGCTTCGGCCGGACCGGTGATCTGCACCAACAGGCGTTGCCCCGGCGCAATGCCGCCGATTTGGCGCAAGAACCCCGAGCCCTTGGGCAGTCTGACGAACAAGCCACCCTGCCCCTTCATCGGACGATCCGCCACCGCGCGGTAAATCGCGCCGGGCAAGGGCGCGTCACCCTCGGGATCGACGACAATATCAAGCAATGCCCCATCCAGCAGCAAGGCCGCAGCGGGGCGATTTTTCACGACATCCAAAAGCACGATACGGGTCATTCTTGCGTCCAGACGGGGTAGCCCGCAGCTTGCAACAGGGTTGCGGTTTCAGACAAAGGCAGGCCGACAATGCCGGTAAAGCTGCCCGAAATCCACGGGATGAAAGCCCCGGCTGCGCCTTGAATCGCATAGCCCCCGGCCTTACCCTGCCAATCGTTGCCGCTGAGATAGGCGTTCAGCTCGATATCCGACAGCCGCTTCATCTTGACCGCAGAAATACTTTCCCGCGTCCAGATCCGGTCCCCCCGCTTGACACAGATCGCGGTGATCACCTGATGACGCCGTCCGCCCAGATCGGTCAGAAAGCGTGCGGCCTCACCGGCATCGGCGGGTTTGCCAAGGATGCGACGGCCAAGCGCCACCGTGGTATCTGCGGTCAGCACGATGTCATCAGGATCAGCCACCACAGCCAGCGCCTTTTCGCGCGCCAGTCGAGCGCAATAGGGGCGCGGCAATTCGCCCTTCAACGGGTCTTCATCAATGTCTGGCGGCAAGATCGCATCTGGCACAACCCCGATCTGCGCCAGCAATTCCTTGCGGCGCGGGCTGCCAGATCCCAGGATCAACCTCACTTGAAGCGGTAGTTGATACGGCCTTTCGACAGGTCATAAGGCGTCATTTCCACCTGCACCTTGTCGCCAGCCAGAACGCGGATGCGGTTCTTGCGCATCTTGCCTGCCATCACCGCGATCAATTCATGGCCATTGTCGAGCTCGACCTTGAATGTCGCATTGGGCAGGAGTTCCTTGACGACACCGGGGAATTCGAGAATGTCTTCCTTGGCCATGGTCTCTCCAATAGAGTTTCGCCCGCGAGACGGCGCAGGCTTCCGGCGGCTGATATGCGCCTGTTACCACGGGTTTTCAAGCGCAAAAGCGGCAGCTTGGCGGGAACTGCCGCCGGCATAAGACAAACAGCGCAAAAGCGATCAGGTTGCGCAGATGATCTGCACTGGCAAAGCGATACGGTCAGCCTGCTCGGCCCAATGGGTATCGTTCAACACGCCACCATCGCGACGCACCTCGCGCACGGACTCAAGGCTGATCTCGGCAATCGCCCAGCCTGGTTGGTTGAGCAGGGTTTCCGCGATGATGCCATTGGCCGGAAAACCACGGTCAGGCGGACCGTATATCGAGGCTGAACCGGTATTTTCATCCACCGCCGGGCAATGAGGAAACGGCCCAACTGTGGGTGAATGCACGGTAACGCATTGATTTTCCAACGCTCGTGCCATCGCACCAATCCGCACCCGCGAAAACCCCGCCATTGCCTCGGTGCAAGACGGTGCCAGCAAAATCTCTGCCCCCGCCTCAACCAGCGCCCGCGCCAGCAAGGGAAATTCGCAGTCGTAGCAGATCACCACACCGATTTTCCCCCAGGGTGTATCGAACAGGTTCAGACCCTGCCCCGCGACCACATCCCAGGTTTCACGCTCGAACCTGGTCATGATCTGCTTGTCCTGATGCCCGATCAGACCCTTGGGGCCGTAAAACTTGGCGCGGTTCACCGGGCGTTTGCCGACAAAGACCGGGGCCGACGCCCCAAGGATATGAACGCCATGCCTTGCCGCGAGTGCCAGATGCAGCGCCTCGACCGCCGATTCATGCCGCGCCACCTCATGCAACGCGCGCTCGATGTCACCAGCCACCTCATGCCCGCCCAGCGAACACAGTTCCATCGCGCCATATTCGGGGAAAACCAACAGATTGGCCCCCTGCCCTGCGGCCTCTGCCACCCAGGTGGCAATCTTGGCCTCGTATGCGGCAAAACTGTCGAACCAGTCCAACGGATAGGCAGCGGCGGCGATTTTCATATTGGCTCCTGTCACAGTTCACGCATCCAGAATTGCAGCTTCTTGCTGCTTTCCATGCTTGCACCCACGTCTTTCCACGAAAATTCGGCCAAAACCCCCGGCAATGGCGCATAGCCACGCCCCAACCAGAAGGCATCATTGGTGCGGGCATTCCTCGGCCGGGCCGGATGATCAAGCGCGCGCACCACCGAGCAAAAGGCAACGTGGCTGCGCCCCATGGCGCGGGCATGGTCTTCGCGCAGATCAATGAAGCGGTGACCCAGCCCGATGCCGCGATAGGGTTCCAGCAGCACCGATTCGGCCCCGTAGAGAATTGAGGTGAGCGGCAGGCCCAGATCCTTGAAGGGGGCCGCAAATTCGGTGGCATGATCTTCCATCAAGGTCGATGTCGACGCCCCGATCAACCGTCCCTGCTCAAACGCGCCGACCAGCAGCGCGCCGGGATTGTCGCGATAGGTGGCCAGATAGTGGCGCTCATAGTCCAGCGTGCCATCATACAAATATGGCCAGTCGCGAAACACCGCGATGCGCAACCGCGCCACATCGTCCAACGCCGCCTCAAGGGCAGCGCCACGCAATGCGCGCACCTCGATGCGGGAGGGCTCGATCATTGCGACACCTGACGGATCCAGTCGGCAAGGTTATAAAACGTGGTCACCCGACTGATCTTGCCGCCCCGCAGTTCGAAAAATGCACCCGCCGGCAGGACATAGCCCTGCCCCCTGGCCTCGGGCAGGCCCGGATCGGTTTTCAGATACACACCATGCACGGTAAATTCCGCAGCCCCACGGTCTCCGGCCTCATTCACGAAGATCTCGATCAGATCAAGCCGCTCACGATAGGATACCCCCATATGGGCACAAAACTGCGCGAACTTCTCGGACCCGAACCGAACATCACCCTCATTCACCCGATGCTCGACGTCCGCGGTTACGCAGGCCAGCATCCCTGCGCGATCAGTGGCATTGAAAGCGGCGTAATAGGCGGAAATCGTGGCACGAGCGGTGGTTTGGGTCATCGGGCAATCTCTGGGGGCGCTGAACACCTCTGTTTTTGCACAAGGAAGGGCAGAGGTCCACAATGGGATTGGCGCGTTGGAGATCGAAAACGACATTGCCCCTGAATGGCCAGAAAAACGGGGGTTTCACACCCCCGCGCGGCCTTTGGCCGCTCCCCCGTGGGATATTTTCCGACAGATGAAAATGTGAAGCACTGCTATGGGCTTTCGGGGTCAGACAGATCTTCGGGCGGCCCAAAA
>JAGPBG010000240.1 GCA_018063485.1 Cypionkella sp. | reverse complement strand
CTGCAAAAGCGCCGCCGCAGATGAACAGGATGTTCGTGGTATCCACCTGCAGGAATTCCTGCTGTGGATGCTTGCGCCCGCCCTGTGGCGGCACCGATGCAACGGTGCCTTCCATGATCTTCAACAAAGCCTGCTGCACACCTTCGCCCGAGACATCGCGGGTGATCGAGGGGTTGTCAGACTTGCGGGTGATCTTGTCGACCTCGTCGATATAGACAATCCCACGCTGCGCCCGCTCGACGTTGTATTCCGATGCCTGCAACAGCTTGAGGATGATGTTTTCCACATCCTCGCCGACATAGCCGGCTTCGGTCAGCGTGGTGGCATCGGCCATGGTGAAGGGCACGTCCAGAATGCGGGCGAGAGTTTGCGCCAGCAGGGTCTTGCCGCAGCCGGTGGGGCCAATCAGCAGGATGTTGGATTTCGACAGCTCGATATCGGTCTTGGTCGAATGGTTGAGCCGCTTGTAATGGTTGTGAACCGCGACGGAAAGCACGCGCTTGGCGTGTTCCTGCCCGATCACATAATCATCCAACACCTTGCAGATATCGCGAGGAATGGGAACGCCGTCGGTGGATTTCAGCCCGCTTGCCTTGGTTTCCTCGCGGATGATGTCCATGCACAGCTCGACACATTCGTCGCAGATGAACACCGTCGGACCTGCAATCAGCTTGCGCACCTCGTGCTGGCTTTTGCCGCAAAACGAACAGTAAAGCGTGTTCTTGCTATCGCTGCCGGAATTATTGGCCATGGGTATCCTCTGCCCTGCGCCCTCACGGGCCTTGAGGGGAGTCTAAGCCAAGGGCCAAGCCTCCACAATGTCAAATCGCCCCCCACCATGGCAGGGGGCAAATGGCTTATTTCGACTCGTCGTCCGCCTTGCCGCGGCTTTCCAGAATCTCGTCAATCAGGCCCCAGGCCTTGGCGTCTTCGGCAGACATGAAATTGTCACGCTCCAGCGCCGCCTCAACGGTTTCGTATTCATTGCCAGTGTGTTTGACATAGATCTCGTTCAACCGGCGCTTCAGCTTTTCGGTTTCACGGGCGTGGATCATGATATCCGTAGCCTGCCCCTGATAGCCGCCCGAGGGCTGGTGAACCATCACGCGCGAATTCGGCAGCGAAAAGCGCATCCCCTTTTCACCCGCCGTCAGCAGCAGCGACCCCATCGAGGCCGCCTGCCCGATCACCAATGTCGAAACCTTGGGGCGGATATATTGCATCGTGTCATAGATCGACAGGCCCGCCGTCACCACGCCACCGGGGCTGTTGATATACATCGAGATTTCTTTTGACGGATTCTCGGACTCAAGAAACAGCAATTGCGCGCAGATCAGGCTGGACATGCCGTCATGCACCGGGCCGCCCAGAAAAATGATGCGTTCTTTCAGCATACGGCTGAAAATGTCATAGGCCCGTTCGCCCCGGCTGGTTTGTTCAACCACCATAGGGACCAGGGTGTTCATGTAGTGGTCAACTGGATCGCGCATTGAAAACCTGCCTCTTGCGGTTAGTCAGCATTATCGCCGGATACATTTCCAAAGTCTTAGTGTCGCGCGCCGGGGGCTGCAAGGGTGGCTGGCAATTTCACCGCCGCCCAAACACCCGCCGTGCCAACATCACCCGCGACAATGCGGTAACAAAACACAAGGCCCCAAAGACCGGGGCCAGCAGATTGAACGCTCCGGGCCATATGCACAAAGCCACAAAAAACCCGATGGTTTCGGTGCCTTCCAGCAATCCTGCGGTGAAATACAGTGATTTCTCGCCCCGCGCTGCGGTTTGCAATCCGTGCTTTTGCGCCAAGACTGCATAGCCCAGAAAGCTCGCCCCATTGACATAAAAGCTGCACAAAAGAAATGCCGCTGCCGGGGCGTTGGCTGGATCACGCAAGGCAAATGCCAGAGGAATCGCACCGTAAAACAAAAAATCGGCGGTAATATCCAGATATCCGCCGAAATCGGTCTTCCGGGTCGCTCGCGCGATGGCCCCGTCCAGCCCGTCAGCCAGCCTCGACACCAAAACCAACACCAGCGCCAACCCGCCCGGCCAACCCCGTGCCAATACCAGCGCCGCCGCCAGCCCAAATCCAAGCCCGATCAGCGTGACCGCATCTGCGCGCCACCCCCGCGCCGCCAGCCATTGCCCGGCACGGTTCAAAGGTGCATCAATGATCTGGCGCATCATCCCGTCCAGCATGGCAGCCTCTTTCTTTTGCCCGAAAGGGGCGCATAAACAGGCTTCAAGGGCAAGCCAAAAGCCGCACCACGCTCCGGTCACATTCGCGTGGGGGGCGGCCCTATTGCTTGCGCTGCCCCAAAAGCACAACCTATGCCTCAAGGCCAAGCCACGCCCGGAGGGAAACCAGATGAACAGACGCGACTTTGGCCTGCTTGCCGCCAGTCTTGGCCTGACGGGCCTGCTGCCCCGCCTCGCCCTTGCCGCAGATTGGCAGGCGATCCTTGATGAGGCCAAAGGTCAAACCGTCTACTGGCACGCCTGGGGCGGAGATCCCAAGATCAACGCCTTCATCGCCTGGATCGGCGAACAGGCCAAAGCGCGTCATGGCGTCACGCTCGAACATGTCAAACTTGCCTCCACCTCAGACGCCGTGGCGCGGGTCGTGGCCGAACAAGCGGCAGGGCAAGGCAGTGGCGGCGCGGTCGATCTGATCTGGATCAACGGTGAGAATTTTGCCGCGATGAAAACGGCAGGGCTTTTGATGGGACCATTTGCCAAGGCCTTGCCCAATTGGAGCCTGGTGGATGTGGCGGGAAAACCGGCTGTTGCAACCGATTTCACCCTGCCCACCGAGGGTTACGAATCCCCATGGGCCATGGCGCAACTGGTATTCGAACATGATACCGCCCACCTGCCGAAACCGCCCAAAACCCTCGCATTGCTCAAGGATTGGATTCTTGCCAATCCCGGCCGCTTTACCTACCCACAGCCGCCTGATTATCTGGGCAGCACTTTCCTGAAGCAGGTTCTCTACGGCGTAATGACCGATCCCTTGCGCCTGCAAAACCCGCTTGATGACTCAAGCTATGCCAGCGATATCGCCCCACTCTGGGCTTTTCTTGATACAATCCACCCCGCCCTGTGGCGCGCCGCCAAGGCCTTTCCGGCCAATGAACCGGCCTTGGGCCAACTCCTGGCCGATGGCGAAACCGACATCTCGTTTGCCTTCAACCCCGGTCGCGCCAGCGCCGAGATCGCGGCGGGCAATCTTGCCGATACGGTCCGCACTTTTGTCCTGGAGGGCGGCACCATCGGCAACGCCTCCTTTGTGGCGATCCCCTTCAACGCGGCGCATCAGGCCGGGGCGCAGGTAGTGGCCAACCTGATCCTTGACCCACAGGTGCAGGCGCGCGCGCAAGACCCAGGCATTTTGGGCTTTCAAACGGTGCTGAACATCCCGGCCCTGCCCGCCGAGGACAAAGCCCGCTTCGATGCCCTATCCCTTGGCGTGGCCACGCTCTCGCCCGCCGATCTTGGCCCGGTGCTGCTGGAGCCCCATGCCAGTTGGATGACCCGTATCGCCGCCGATTGGGTGACGCGCTATGGGGTTGCCCCTTGATCGAAGGCCGAAAGGCCGAAATCACCGCAGCACCACTTTCGGTGCAGCGGCCCCGATATGGGAGGTTGCGGCTGATACCGCTGCTTACCCTGGCGCTGCTGTCGCTACCGGTTCTGGCGGGCCTTGCCGGCACTCTGGCCCCCGCCTTCGGGCTTTCGGGGCTGTCACTGCACCCGTCAGATCAATCCGCCTTTCAAAGCCTGTCACAATGGCCCGGCTTGTGGCGGGCCTCGGTGCTGTCCTTCACCACCGGTCTGGCCTCGACCCTGATTGCACTGCTGATCAGCCTTGGCCTGATTGCCAGCCTTTCGGGCGGGCGGCTGTTTTCCGTGATGCGCCGCCTGCTCTCGCCTTTGCTCGCTGTGCCTCATGCCGCGGCGGCGCTTGGGCTGGCGTTTTTGATCGCGCCTTCGGGTTGGCTTGCCCGGATCTTCTCGCCCTGGGCCACGGGTTGGGGCCAACCGCCTGATCTCTTGATCCTGAATGACCCCTGGGGCATCAGCCTGACGCTGGGGCTGGTGGCAAAGGAAGTGCCGTTCCTTTTGCTGATGGCCCTTGCCGCGCTGCCGCAAACCGCTGCCGCCACCCGCGCCACATTGGCGGCATCGCTGGGTTATGGCCGGGTGATGGGCTTTGCCCTGACCACCCTGCCCGATCTTTACCGCCAGTTGCGCTTGCCGCTATACGCGGTGCTGGCCTATGCAATGACAGCGGTAGAGATGGCGATGATCCTTGGCCCCTCGCTGCCGCCTACCCTGTCGGTGCAGATCACCAATTGGATGATGGACCCCAGCCTCGCCCAGCGCGGCACTGCCGCTGCCGCCGCCTTGCTGCAAATCGCGCTGGTGCTGGCGGGTCTTGCTATCCTGCGCCTGATCGAGA
>JAGPBG010000239.1 GCA_018063485.1 Cypionkella sp. | reverse complement strand
CGACCTTGACCGGAAGAAAGGTGCCGGCACCGACATGCAGGGTGACTTCGGTAAAGCTTACGCCCATATCTGCAAGGGTTTTCAGCAGGCTCTCATCAAAATGCAGGCTGGCGGTGGGCGCGGCCACGGCCCCCGGATGACGGGCAAAGACGGTTTGGTAATCGGTTTGATCCAGCGCATCTGCCGGACGTTTGGCGGCAATATAGGGCGGCAGTGGCATCAGACCGGCGGCGGCCAAGGCAGTGTCGAAATCATCCTCGGCCAGGTTGAAGGCCAGATGCAGGTCGGTTTCGGATTTTGCGATGACGGTGGCGCTCAGATCATCGGAAAACCGGATGGCCTCACCCAGGTTCACCTTGCGCAGGGGTTTGGCAAGCGCGCGCCAACCCTGAGGCTGGGGCTCCAGCAGCGTGATTTCCACCTTGGCCACGACATCACCGCGCTGGCGGGTGCCAAAGAGTCGCGCTGGAATCACGCGGGTATTGTTCAGAACCAGACGGTCTGCGGGGCGCAGGATGGACGGCAAGTCATGGACATGGACATCGGTGATCCGCGCGCCCTGAGCCAGCAGCAATTTCGCCGCAGTGCGCGGCCTTGCCGGGCGGGTGGCGATCAGGGCGTCGGGAAGATCAAAATCAAAATCGGACAGATTCATCCACCGGTTCCTTGTCCTTTCAGCACCGGAGCGGGTGCGCGGAAGATCTCACGGAACATGCCCGGTGTGAGGATCGAGAGCGGGTTGACCGAGACCTGCGGATCAGAGGCCTTGCCCCGCAGCTCATAGTTGAACCCGAACAGGCCTTCACCGCGGCGTGTAAGTATAGCGCCAATACCGTTAAGCAGATAGATCGGGGAAACCACGCCCTGCATGGTCAACTGATCACTGGCACTTTGATAGACCCCGGCCATGGACACTCCCAATGAGGCGCCAATGGCCGAGCCGCGTTTGATCTGGAGGGCTTTGGGGGTCAACAGGAAATCGGCCTCGGCATTGTTGAAAACCAGACCTTCGCCATTCAACTGTTCAAGAATCCCGACCACCGAAATTGCATTCAGAAGTTCCGCCAGCACATTGGCATTGCGCACCCGGACAGCGGTGATGCGGACCTTCCCGTCATAAATTCCGGTGCCGGCCTGTGGCACAAGGGTAAGATCGAGCCCACCACCGCGCGCTGATGCAAACAGCCCCGAGGCCGCAAGCACGGTTCCGGCATCGTGCGATTGCAATCGCACCGCGGTGCCGTTGGGCGAGGGCGCGATGGTGCCGCGCACCGCACCTTGGCCATTCACACCGGCAGAGAAATCCCCATTCGCCCCACCGGTCTGGCTGATGGTGCCGTGAAAACCCGTCAGCGCGATGCCAGCGGAGATCTGCAAGCGGTCGAGGGTGATCTTCATCGGCGTTGATGCGCGCCTTGAAACCTTGCGGCTGCGCGCATCCGGCATACGGCGCAGATCAACCGAACCGCCGGTCACCTCCAAGGCGACACCCTGACCCTGCCCCCTGATCGCCAATGAGGCATTCAGCCAATCATCAAGAGTTACCTTGTCAAAGCGTGCGACATCAAGCCCGCCGCTGGCGCGCATATCGACCGTACCCTGAACCGAAAGCCCGGCAGCGGAAAGCGAAAGATCCTTGACCCTGGGCGGTTTGGACATTCGCACTGAAACCGAGAGTTTGCCCCTGGATCCTGCGGGCTTGGTCCAGCCGATCTCGGGTATGGTCAGGCCGATCCCTTGCAGATCGGACGTCAGGGTCAATTCACCCGGCTCTCCTCGCACAAGACTCATCAGCACTTGCCCCCGGCCCTGACCTGAAACCATGCCGGTTGGCAGGCCCAGACCGAACTCCTCGGCAGCGGCTTGCGACAAGGTCACCGAGCCTTCCACAGAAGATTTTCCGTGCTGATCGGGGGCAAAGCCTTGCCGGTAGGTGGCATCGAAAGGCACTTTGCCGATCTTGCCGGGCCCCGAAATGGAAAGGCCGGTCTTGTCAGCGCGCACCGTGACCCGATCCGCAGTGATCTGGCGTCCGGGCACCAGCACATCCGAGGCAAAACCGCTTACCTCGCCCACCACATCATAATTCACATCTTTCAGCGAAACCCGCTTTTGCAGCGGCAGCGAAAGATGGGTGGTGATATGCGCCTTGCCCTGACCCAAGGTCACCGGGCGATCAGCCTTGGACATGAAATGAAACGGTGGCTGATCAAGCAAGGACAGCGCCGCGGTCAGTGAGGAGTTGGTGGTCAGGGTGATCCGCGCCTGTGCGGGTTTGAGCGTAACATCAGGCACCGCAAAGACCGATCCGGCTACGTCAATCTGCCCCCCTTCCGGTGGCGTGACCGTGCCGGAATCCAGCACCATGGTGTAATGCTGGCCCTCAAGCGTCGAATAGCCCGAGCCTGCGATCACGGGTGGCAAGGTGGCCAGAAACCGCACATCGGCCTGATCAAAACCATAGCCAAGATGCAGCCTTGGCTCGGTTTGAGGGGCGATACGAAGGGCCGCGCGCACATCATGCAAAGCACCGTCCAGCACGTTCTTGTCAATCCAGGCTCTGGTGCCGGGCAGCAATGCCTGTGGCCAGAGCGCCATCAACCTGTTCTGGGTGATTTCATTCAGCGACAGATCGACCGATGTGCTCCAGCCTTGGGGTTCGGCGGATACCTTTCCACTGGCCAACAACCGCCTTGGCCCTTCGGTCAGGGCGAGTTGACCAATTTCCAGTCGAAACGGATTTAGCCGAAGCCGTGCATCCAATGCGCCGTCCGAGAATTGCAATGGCTCTTGAAACAGACCTTCTGGATCAAACATGGCTTGTGAAATATGGATCTGACCTAAAAAGGCCGCTGGAAGATCCGAGGCGAGCGCGCCTTTCATCGGCGTGCCATCTTCGCGCATCAGATAGGTCTGGCCCGTAGCCGCCAGCCGCATCGACGGGCTGTCAACGCTGAGATCGGTCAGATTGACCCGCCCCTGCGCCGGATCGTAATTCAGCGAGATAGCTGCGCGGTCAAAGGCAATCGGGCGGGTTTGGGCGTTGGGTTTCAGGGCCCCTGCCCCGATGTCAAGCTGCGCCTCCATCGAGGAAATGCCGCGCGCATCAAGTGTCGTGGACAATTGGCCGGAAATCGGCGCATCCAGCACCCCAAGCCAGGCCAAGGGTGCCGCCTGCGCCGCCAGATCCTGTGCCGCGACCCCCGAAATTGTGGCAGTCACGCGCGCACGGTCCGCGCCCTTTTCGGTGATCACCTGCACAACAGCATGGGCTGAGGTCACTCCGCCACCGACAAGCGACATCGAAACTTCGGCGGCCAGTGAATCGGCACGATTGTCAAGCCGCAGCCGACCATCCCCCATTTCCCACACCCGGCCAGTGCGTTGATCGGTCAGCGTCAGAGTCAGGGCCTCGGCCTCGAAACTGCCGAGGCTGGCAGTGATCGGAAGTGAAAAGGCGGCGTCGGCGGCGTCGAACAACTCGGCAAAGCTGTTGATCTGGGGGGCCAGGGCTCCATCGCCAAACGAGAAATCAAAATTTCCCTCGGTATCGCGCACGGCTTTGAGTTGCGCGCCGATGATGCGCAGGCTGCTAGGCCGGATATGCCCTCGCAACAACGCCTTTGGGTCGAGCGTGACACGCAAATCCGGCAAGGTCAGCAAAGCCCCGCCGCCCGATTTGAGCATCCTGAGATCATCAAGCCGGATGAGCGGCACCCAATCCGCATCGACCTGGATATCAACCCCGCCCAAAGACACCGCCGTGCCGGGCAAGCTGCGGTTGATGCGTTGTTCAAGTTCGGCCACCGCCCAGACCGGCAGGGTGATGGCTTTGCCCGAAAGTCCGAAAGCGGCAAAGGCAAGCATGAACGCCAGCAACACCAGAAACAGCCGCGAACCAAGGCCGCTGCGTTGGCGGCGGCGTTTCAAGGCTGTGGCGGAAAGGTTGGCGGCCTTGGCCGGCGAGTGGTCTGCGGCTTCGGCAGAGGCGCAGTCCGGTCCGCTTTCTGTGTCTACCGCCGGGATCATTTCAAAGCCTTTGACCGTCTGTGTGCCGTGTTACACTTGGGGTTGCCTTTATCTTTGCGGATTGGCAACTAGATCGCAAAGGGTTGATACTGCAATGGCGAGGAGTTGCCCATGATTACCCAAGGCGAAACAGCCCCCGATTTCACCCTGCCGCGGGATGGTGGTGGCAACCTCACCCTGTCGGCGCTGCGTCCTGGCAAGGTGGTGCTGTATTTCTATCCCAAGGATGACACCCCCGGCTGCACGCTTGAGGCGCAGGATTTCACCGCGCGGGCGGCCGATTTTGCCACCACTGGGGCGAAGGTGATCGGGATATCCAGAGATTCGATCAAGTCCCATGACAGGTTTTGCAAAAAGCATGGGCTTGGGATCACTTTGGTGTCGGATGAGGCGGGCCATACCTGTGAAGATTACGGGGTTTGGCTGGAGAAAAGCATGTATGGCAAA
>JAGPBG010000238.1 GCA_018063485.1 Cypionkella sp. | reverse complement strand
GATTTCCGCCATCGGGGCAGAGACTCCCGTGCTTTCCCCGGCTGACAGCCGCCGTTTGGTGGAATCCACGTTGCAAGCGCTTCAAAATGCCAATGTCGGGCCATGATACCCGCTGATAGGCAACTCTGTGGAAATCAAACTGCTTGAGGGATGGAGTCTTTACCTTTTTCGCGCAATAAGGGAATAGTTTCCAGTTTCGCGACAAATTGGCGGCAAATAAGAAACAATGGGTTGGGCGAATGGCCGGGCGGTTTGCAGATTTGATCGGTGGCGCGCTTCATCGCAGGGTTCTGCGACGGTGGGGGAAACTGGCCGAAGAAGCCGCTTCCGAAGAGTTGGACAAATTGCGCGCCAACCGCACCAGGGCGCGCACCCTGCGCCGCCAGCTTGACCGGGTGATCCACGAGGCGGACCACCGGCTTACACTGCCGGTGATCGGTTCGAATGTGATGCGCAAACCGATGGGCACCGATTGGTCTTGGCGTCCCGGTTTATGGAAAGGCCCAATTCCGTTGCCGGGCTTCGCCTCGGTGCCCGGCAAGTTTCTGATCGCAAATGGGGCCACGATCTTTCACGATTGCCGCCGCAGCGAATTGACAGTGCGCCAGATCAGGAACACCCGTGATGTCGATATCGCGCCCTTTGGCTGCCGGATGGATGTGTTCCGTTTTGACGGCTCGTTTCTGTCCTTGGTCGTCGATCTTCCCGAAGAGGCGGCGCGCGGGTTGAAGCAAAAGCATCTGATCCGCATGGATGTGATCGTCGAGATGGAAAAGCCGCTGGAAATCTTTGCGCGCCTGAACATCAAGCACGGCCCGAATGTGGAACAGATGGTCCGCGAATTGCCACTGAACGAGGAAGAAGTAATGGTCGAATTCGATCTTGCCTATTCCAAGATGAACGAAAAGCGGGTGGAAAAGCTGTGGGTTGATCTGATTTTTGAGGGCCCGGAAATGAATCAGATCATTTTGCGCGATGTGACCTTCAGCCGTCGCCCGCGCGCCGAACTATGAGGTCAAAATGCCTGTCACTTTAACCAAAACCCGAATTCGCGCCGGCGTCTGGGAGGGCGTCTTGTCTGGCCCAACAGAATCGCCGGTGCTTGACGTCTCGCTTCTTGGCGAATCACTTGCTGGAGTGAGTGTCGCCGCGATCGACGGGCGGGCAGGCGATTGGCTGGTGCGCGTGCCGATCCCTGCCGAAGTGCTGTCAGAGGGCGTGCAAACCTTCCTGATCCGCTCAGGGGCAGAGACATTGGCGCATTTCACCGTGATCACCGGTGTCGCCATGGAAGACGACATGCGCGCCGAGGTTGACCTGTTGCGCGCCGAGCTGGACATGCTCAAACGCGCCTTCCGGCGGCACTGCCTTGAGACCACGCTCTGACAGATAACGGTCTGCTGGCAAAGGGGTGCAAAGGGGCGTGGTTAAAAGCGTCTGAATTTGCGCTATTAACCTATTGATTTTGTTACATCGTGAAAGCGCTGCCTCTGTGCGCGCTCCCGACAGTGACGCGGCGTTTCAAGTGACAGCCCCACCGCAAACCGCCATTCTCAGCCAACGCGAAAGGACCGCCATGATGCCCTATCCCCATCTTCTCGCCCCGCTTGATCTGGGCCATATCACCCTGAAAAACCGTGTGCTGATGGGCTCGATGCATACTGGATTGGAAGAGGTCGGCGACTGGAATCGGATTGCCGAATTCTACGCCGCCCGCGCCCGTGGCGGCGTGGCCCTGATCGTGACAGGTGGGATGGCCCCTAACCGCGAAGGCGGCGTCTTTCCCGGTGCCGCAGGCCTTTTCACCCCACAAGACATCGCCAACCATCAAATCGTGACCGAACGCGTCCATAAGGACGGCGGCCTGATCGCCATGCAAATCCTCCATGCCGGCCGCTATGCCTATTCGCAGGATTGTGTCTCGGCTTCGGCGGAGAAATCTCCGATCTCTCCCTTCATCCCGCTTGAACTTGATGAAACAGGCATCGAAAAGCAAATCAGCGATATCGTTACTGCCGCCACCCGTGCCCAAGAGGCAGGGTATGACGGGGTCGAGATCATGGGCTCCGAGGGCTATTTTCTGAACCAGTTCCTTGTCACCCATGTGAACAAAAGAACCGATGGCTGGGGCGGCAGTTATGAAAACCGAATGCGCCTGCCGGTTGAGGTGGTCCGCCGGGTCCGGCAGGCTGTTGGGAATGATTTCATCCTGATCTACCGCATCAGCCTGATCGACCTGATCCCCAACGGCTCTACCTGGGACGAGGTGATCGCTCTTGCCCGCGCCATCGAAGCGGCGGGGGCAAGCATCCTGAATACCGGTATCGGCTGGCATGAGGCGCGCGTTCCCACCATCGCCACCTCGGTCCCCCGCGCCGCTTTTGCCCATCTGACGGCGCGCTTGCGCCCCGAGGTTGGGATTCCCGTGATCGCTTCAAACCGGATCAATACGCCCGACGTGGCCGAGTCCCTGCTCGCCGCTGGGTCTGCCGATATGATCTCGATGGCACGGCCATTCCTGGCTGACCCGGATTTCGTTGCCAAGGCGGCAACCGGCAGGGCCAACGAAATCGCACCCTGCATCGCCTGCAATCAAGCCTGTCTGGATCACACCTTTTCCGGCAAGTTGACGTCTTGTCTGGTCAACCCTCGCGCTTGCCATGAGACAGTGCTGTCTTATGATCTTGCCCCTGTCTCGAAAAAGGTGGCCATTGTC
This sequence comes from Cypionkella sp., assembly GCA_018063485.1. Classification (GTDB taxonomy): domain Bacteria; phylum Pseudomonadota; class Alphaproteobacteria; order Rhodobacterales; family Rhodobacteraceae; genus CBDUEF01. Next base: position 1,767 of record JAGPBG010000238.1, on the reverse strand, counting down.
GGCGCAGGGCCTGCGGGGCTGATGGCTGCGCTGGTCGCGGCCATTCGGGGGCATCAGGTGGTTTTGTTTGATCGCTCGGCGCAATTGGGTGGGCAGTTGAACCTTGCCCGCAAGGTGCCGGGGAAGGAAGAGTTTGATGGGCTGGTGGATTGGTTCATCGGGTCTGTCGCAAAGGCCGGGATCGAGGTCCGGCTGGGGGTTACGGCTGGGGTTGAGGATTTGCGAGGGTTCGACGAGGTGGTGGTGGCCACCGGAGTTGCGCCGCGCGATCCAGGGATCGCAGGGCAGGATCGGGCTTTGAGCTATGCGGACGTCTTGAATGGGGCGCAGGTTGGGCGGCGGGTTGCGGTGATCGGAGCCGGGGGAATTGGCTTTGATGTCGCCGAATTTCTGGTTTCCGGCGGGCATTCAGTAACCAAGGACAAGGCTGCCTGGCGGCGCGAATGGGGGGTTGGCGATCCGTCCGAGGTGGCGGGCGGGTTGGTTGAGGCCGACCCCGAACCGGCCGCGCGTGAGGTTTGGCTTTTGCAGCGCAAGAATGAGAAGCTGGGCCGCCATCTGGGCAAAACGACGGGATGGATACATCGGGCGGCTTTGCAGATGAAGAACGTCAAGATGCTCGGTGGGGTGACCTATCTGGGGATTGAGCAAGCGGGCCTGAGGATCAGCCGAGAGGGCAAGGAAGAATTGCTGGAGGTGGATCATGTGGTTCTGTGCGCCGGCCAGGTTCCCGAGCGGGGTCTGGCGGATCGGCTGAACGCAGCGGGCATCAAGGCGCATGTGATCGGCGGTGCAGATGTGGCTGCGGAATTGGACGCCAAGCGGGCGATAGATCAGGGCGCACGGTTGGCAGCGGGGTTTTAGGGTGCCCTGATTTGTGGGCTCTGCCACCAACCCGGATTTTCCGCGTCATTCGGAGGCGTCATCGCCGCCACACTCAAGGAAAGGCGCGGGAATATAAGCTGCGCATCAGTCGCTGCGCGGCGGACCAGCAGTTGCACCTGCCGTGCCGAAAGGGGTTCCGGCTGTGACACCCAGTCCAGCCCCGGCCTGATCATTTGCGAATGGTGTCACCCTTTTGCAGGGTTGGGAACAGTTCGATCACGTCGCCGCCGACAACCCCGTCGGGGTGTTTGCCCGCGATGATCTGCGCGGCAGCGCGGCCAATTTCCAGACGGCAGGCGTCCATCGTCGCCAGTTGACGCGGCAGACCGTCGAGCAACTCAACGCCATTGAACCCGGCAAGACCGATCTTGCCCGGCACATCAAGGCCAGCGGCAAGGCAGAACAACAGGCCACCTGCACCGATCATATCATTGGAGTAATAGAGAAAATCGACATTGGGTGAGCGTGACAACACCGCCTCGGTCATCTCTCGTCCCTTGAGCAACGCCGAGCCCCCCGAGTAGAATTCACGATCCACAAGGGCCAGCCCGGCCTTGGCCAGCGCCTCTTCGAAACCTTCAAGCCGTTTGCGGGCACGGTGATCGTTCGGCATCATGGTGCCGAGAAATGCGATATTGCGATATCCTGCGGCGATAATGGCTTCGGCCATCTGACGACCGGCGCGGCGGTGCGAAATGCCTACAGCGGAATCGATGGCGGGACCATCAATATCCATGATCTCGACAATCGGCACCCCGGACTGGGCCAGCATCGCGCGTGCGGCATCCGTATGTTCCAATCCGGCAATGATCCGACCCGAAGGCCTCCAGGACAGCATCTCATACAGAACCGCTTCTTCGCGATCAGGCGAGTAATTTGTCA
>JAGPBG010000237.1 GCA_018063485.1 Cypionkella sp. | reverse complement strand
TGCCAAGGATACGTCCAAGCGGTTCGTGCCACCGAAAAAACCGAAAACCTGATCTGAAACGGGGCTGCCTTCGGGCGGCCCTTTTTTATGCCGGTTTCCGCAGGGCAATGAGATCGCGGTGCAGCGTCGGGCTGGATGCGAATATCCCCGGTGATTGGGCATTGGCGGAATTGTAGCGCAACGCACCACCCCGCCCGTCAGTCACCACCGCCCCCGCGCGCGCCGCAATCAGGCTACCCGCCGCCGTGTCCCACTCCCAAGCATCGCGAAACGACAGCATCGCGTCAAAAGATCCATCTGCTACCAGACATAGCCGATAGGCCAGCGAGGCCCGAAAACTGCGTTGGAATATCGGCGGATCGGTCCAGTAGCCCGGATCAAGGCTGGCCTTTGACGTCAGAATATTGGGTGCATCCCCCAGCCCTTTGTTCGAGGCGTGGATCGGTTCACCATCAGCCAGCGCGGGGCCATCCTTGCTGGCAAGGTAAAGGCGGTCCAAAGCCGGAAGATATACCGCAGCCGCGACAACTTCGCCCAGGCGGGCAATGGCAAGGGAATGGGAAAAATGCCGCTCGCCAGCGATAAAGGCGCGGGTGCCGTCGATAGGGTCGATGATGAAGACATGAGTTTGATCAAGCCGCGCGCTGCGGTCGGGGGTTTCCTCGGATAGCCAGCCATATTCGGGGCGCGCTGCCATCAGACGCGCGTGCAGCATGTCATTTACCGCATGGTCCGCCTCGGTCACGGGACTTTGATCGGGTTTGTTCCAGACCGCAGGCGTCTTTTGCCAATAGCGCATCGCAATGCGCCCGGCCTCGCGGGCAGCCTCGGTCAATAGGGCAAGATCACGCTCCGGCAAGGGTCATCCCGTCGATCAGCAAGCTGGGAACACGGGTGGAAAGATGCGGTTTCGCATCATTGGCCGGGATGATCCGCAGCAGCATGTCGCGCAGATTGCCCGCGATGGTGCATTCATTCACCGGATGCAGGATCACACCGTTTTCAACCCAGAAACCCGAAGCCCCTCGCGAGTAATCCCCGGTGGTGGGGTTGATGGTTGATCCGATCATCGAAGTGATCAAAAGCCCGGTGCCCATATCGCGGATCAGATCAGCGCGACTGGCACTGCCTTGGGTCAGATCAATATTCGAGGTTGCGGGCGAGGGCGGCGAGGAGGTGCCGCGCGACGCGTTGGCGGTCGATTGCATCCCCAGTTTGCGCGCCGTGCCAAGATCAAGTGTCCAGCCCGTCAGCACGCCGTTTTCCACCACCAGCCGACGCCTTGTGGGCAGACCCTCGCCATCAAACGGGCGCGAACCCGAGATGCGTGGGCGGTGCGGGTCTTCGATTACCGACAGATGTGCGGGCAGAATCTGCTGGCCAAGCGCATCGCGCAGCCATGACGCCCCGCGCGCAATCGCAGCCCCGTTGATTGCCGAAAGCAGATGGCCGATCAGTGAGGACGCGATGCGCTCATCAAACAATACGGGATAGGTGCCGGTTTTCGGCTTGGTTGCGCCCGCACGGGCAAGGGCACGCTCGCCTGCAAGGGTGCCGATGCTTTCGGCGCTGGGCAGATCGGACTGCCAGATGCGACCTTCACCGGCCCAGTCGCGCTCCATCCCGGTGCCCTCGCCGGTGAAGGCCACGGCGGAAATGGATCGCGATGAGCGGGCATAGCCGCCTGAAAAGCCGTTGCTGGCGGCAAGGTGCATTTGTTGGCGGCCATAGCTGGCTGCGGCTTCAACTTGCGTGATCGCGCCCGCAGAGAGCGCCGCAGCTTCGGCGTCACGGGCGTCGTCTTGCAGGGCGGCGGCGCTGGGTTCGTCTGACGGATCATACAGTTCCAAACGATCCAGTGACCAATCGCGGGCTATCTGCTCGAGGCTGGCGAGGCCGACATACGGATCATCCGGGGCCTCGCGCGCCATGGCGACGGCGCGCTCGGCCAGTTGGGTGATGGTGCGGCCCGAGACATCAGAAGCCGAAACGCAGGCCTGCCGCCCCCCCATCAGCACCCGCAGACCAATTTCGGTGGCCTCAGCCCGTTCTGCCTGTTCAAGCTTGCCGCCGCGCAGTTGAATGGACTGCGAGATTCCGGTGACTGCCAAAGCATCCGCCGCCTCGGCCCCAGCGTTTTTGGCGGCAAGTAGCAAAGCATCGGTCAGGGTTGCAAGCGTATCGGCCATGGGCTGCTTTCCGGGCGATGCGCTGCCGCCCCGTTGTTCAAGGATCTGCTCACAAGGTTGGGATTTCGCGGCAAAGATCAAGGTTCGCCAGTGTAATCACCAGCATTTGGCCGCCGACCCGGCAAAGAAAAGACCGCCCAGCAGTGCCGGGCGGCCCGAAATCCAAAGGCGGTGTTATTGCATTTTCTGCCCGTTCACGAACAGGCCCTTGTCCTTGAACTCGACCCTGGAGGACAATTCATCCTCGCCGGTGGCATTGGCGAACATGCCCATCATCATCCTTGCACCCATAAGGTCGTCATCACTGACCAGACCCATGGTTTTCAGCTTGTCCATCAGGGCATTTGCTCCAACCAGTTTGAAATCAAGCGTGCCGCTGGGCGTTGGTATGCCTTCAAAGGTGGTGGTGTCGGTGTTGTCAAAGGTCAACGCGCCAGAGCCCATCAATTCAGCGCCGATGGCAGAGGCTTTCAGCTCAAGCAGATCAAGCGAATTGATCTGGCCCGGAGGGGCTTCGCCCAATGCGGCCATCTCGGCCTCATCAAACAGGTTTGACGTCATCGTTACCGTGCCTTTGGTGTCAAGGGCAACGGTCGCCGGATCATGCGGCAGGGATCCCGCCGGGTCGATCATGCCCCAGATCTCATCTGAAACCGCCAGACCAACGATCCGCATCATAAGGCCCGCATCTGCCGGGGCGGCGGTTTTTCCAACCGGCATCAACATGCTGAACGAGGTTTCGTCATAAGTGGCTTTGACTTCGGGGACGGGGATATCCGGTGAAGAAATCGCAATCGCCACGCCCTTGCTGCCGACACCATAGGCGAAATGGCTGGCGTCCATTTCGAGGTTCATGGTTCCGCTTGCAGCAGAGCCTTTGATGGTTGTGGGCTTATCGCTTTCTGTGACTGATATGTCGAATTCCGTTGCCCCATGCGAGAACAGCCCCTTGATTGTCATGCCATCGGCCAAGGCCTTGGCCAGATCGACCATTGAATCGGGGCCCAGAAGGTTGCTTTCTGAACTGGTGGAGATATCGGCGATATTGGCGGTGATCCGTACATCAGAGTCGGTTTCGGCGTCATTGGCTATGACTGCCAAGGCCATTCCGCCAATCGAAAGGCCAGAAGTCACTTTTCGCGCAGTCTCATCGCCATCAACCAGATATTTGCCTTTCAGATTGGTCAGCGTTGCCTCGACGGTCGCATCAACCTTGTCCGCATCGACACCCTCGATCGCCTCAAGTTTTACGGTGGCCGATGGCGCGCTATAGTCATAGCTGGTTGCTTCGGGCGTGCCGCTGGCAGTCATCATCATGCCAGGTTGCGAGATTGCTATCGTCAAGTCGGTGGGTTTTGCACCCTCCTCATCGGCTTTGGGCGGCAGGGTCAGGGTCAAAGGATAACTGTCGGACATGGTGATTTCCACCGAGCCATCGCCCTTGTCACGGAAGTTCACCTTCTCGATAGTCCCTTGCATGACGAAACCATCTTCGTCGGTTTTCACTTCGAGCCCTTCGACAACCAGCGTGTCGCCGCTGCGGGTGGCCGAGGTGGCGGTCATGGCCTGACCATAAGAGGCCGACATATCTTGCCAATTTTGCCAGACCTGCTCTGGAGTGACATCGGCAAAAGCGCCGGTTCCAGACATCAGGGCAATTGCTGCGGTGCTGCCCGCAAGGTTCCAGTATTTCACGATCTATCCTTCCAGATGGAAATTTATCGCAGTAGCATCCTAGCAAGCGGCAGAGCGGTCAAGGGCTTCCCTGTCAGTGTGGTATCAGGTGGCAGGATTTGTCATCCAGGAAACGGGGCAGGCGGTATGCAGGGCAAGGTTGTGGTCATCACCGGGGCAAGTCAGGGAATCGGAGCCTCGGCCGCAGAGGTGTTTGCGGCCGCCGGGGCCAAGGTGGTGCTTTTGGCGCGCTCTGAAGCCAGGATCACGGCTTTGGCCGAGAAATTGGGCGGGGCTGCAATGGCGCTGCGCTGTGATGTTTCCGTTTGGCCGGATGTTGCGGCGGCTGTCGAGGCGGTCACCGCCCGGTTCGGGCGATTGGATGTCTGGATCGGCAATGCCGGGGTGATCGAACCGATTGCCAAGCTGGCCGAAGTGGATCCCCTGGACTGGGCGCATTCAGTAGCGATCAACCTGAACGGCGTTTTGCACGGGTTGCGGGCTGTACTTCCGGTGATGCGCTCGCAAGGGGGTGGCACGGTGATCACCCTGTCCTCGGGTGCCGCGCATAACCCGCTTGAAGGATGGGGGGCCTATTGCGCGGCCAAAGCCGGGGCCGCAATGCTGACGCGG
>JAGPBG010000236.1 GCA_018063485.1 Cypionkella sp. | reverse complement strand
GATCTTGTCTACCGTGCCGAAGCAGTTCCCGGCGCAGCGGCGCCTGATTATCCGGCCGCACCCGATCTGGGAACGCCTTTGGCCGTGCAAGCGTTGCGGTCTGATCCGGTGCGCCTGTTCCGCTTTTCCGCCATAACCTTCAACGGCCATCGCATCCACTATGACGCTGATTATGCGAGGGATGTCGAGGGCTATGCCGGACTGCTGGTCCATGGCCCGATGCAAGCCTTCGCCATGCTCAATCTGGCGGCAAAAATTCTTGGCCAATGTCCAAGGCGGTTCAGCTATCGCGGTCTGTCACCGCTGGTCTGTGGTGAGCCGGCGATGGTCGAGGCCTATGGCCATGACAATGACCTGACACTGCGCGTGGTCAAGCCCGGCGGCGCGGTTACAATGGCAGGCAAAGCCAGCCTTCAGTCGGGGCCGCAGACCTGAGAGCGAAAGCTGGAAGGGGTCTGACCAAACATCGCTTTGAACAAGCGCGAGAATTGCGCCTGATCAGAAAATCCAAAACGGTATGCAATATCCGACATTTGCCCCGGATTTGGCATCTGCAACAGATCACGGGCGGCTTTGATCCGCTCTTCACGGATATATTGCGAGATGGTGTAATTCACGTCAGCAAACAATTCATGCAGATAGCGTTTTGAGATACCGCAAGCCTCGGCGACCTTCTCGGGCGACAGAGCGCTGTCAGACAGGTTTCGACGGATCATGTCTTCTGCACGACGACGATGCGCGGTGCGAACCGAAGACCCGACGCCTTGCATCACTTCCGAAGTGCGGTCCAAAGTCAGGGCAAGAAGTTCCGTCAGTTGCCGACCCAAAACGGCATTGCCTGCTTTGTCATCGGGTGCCTGGGCGTGGACCTGTTGCGCCATCGTGGTGAAAAGACTGCCTAGACCTTCACGGCCATTGAACACCAAAGCGCAGTATCCATCCGGGTTGTGCAGCTTTTCGGCCAATAAGGGCTTGGCGATCTTCAAGACACACAGATCGTTGGCACTGCCATATGAAAAGCGATACGGCTCGTCGCCGCGCTCCAGGATAAATCCACCGGGATCACATCGCACATCGCGGCCCAACTGGTGAAACTCCACCGGTGCCTTGCGAGGGATGGTGATCAGATAATGCTCTTGCGCAGCACCCGCGATGTGGCGGCGATGTCGTTCATATTGCACGGGTTCAGTCTGCAAGCGCGACAAGGAAACACTCCCGACATCACGCAAAGCCAACTGTCCTTCAAAGCGCCCGGCATCCCGAAAAGTCAGGTCGAGCGGGAAGTAGGCGCGCGCAATCACCGACTTCCAATGGTCGGAACGGACCTGTGCAGACAGGCCATCGGTGTTGTACATTCTGATGTTCATTCAGGCCAACCCGCGTTTGGAAATGCGCGCTTGGAGTTCAATGTCCATTCTGGATAGCAACAAGTCAATGATTCAGAACCATGCCAGCCAGAACCTGCGCTGTCTGACAAACTTTATGCGCTCAATGACAAGACGGACGCACAAGAACGGTCCACGCTGACGGAACAAGAGATCAATAAGCCGGGATTCGACATAACAGGGAAATGCCTCACGCCAATATTCTGGTGCCGTTGACGCCTGTTTTGCCCATCCCCTTTTGGAGGTTGGAATGAGCAAACGCAACATAGACCCCATCACGCTTTCGGTGGTGCGTGGTGTGCTGGAAACCACGCAGCGCGAAATGACGCTGGCCCTTGAGCAAACTGCGCGCTCATCGGTGTTCAACCTTGCGCATGATTATTCGACCGCTCTGTTCAACGCCACGCCGGAGATGATCCTTCAGGGTCAGGACATTCCGATTCACCTTGGTTCGCTGATGCCGGCAATGAAATCGGTGGCGCGCTACTTTGAAGGCGACATCCATGATGGCGACCTGATGCTGCACAACGATCCAAGCTATGGCGGATCACATATCATCGACACTTGCATGTATATGCCGGTCTTTTACGAAGGTGAGTTGGTGTTCTGGACCGTCTGCAAGGGGCATCTTACAGACATCGGCGGCCCTGTTCCTGCCGGATACAACCCTAATGCGACCGAGATCTACGCCGAGGGTCTGCGGATCCCGCCGCTTAAAATCTGGGATAAGGGCAAGCCGCGCAACGACGTGATGAACATGATCTTGTCCAACATGCGTGCGCGCCGTGACCAGGAGGGCGACTTCAACGCTTTGATCGGGGCCTGTCAGGTGGGCGCGCGCAATCTGAAACGGCTGATGGACAAATACGGCAAGACAACCGTCCAGGACTGCATTGGCGAACTTCTGGACGTGGCCGAAAACCATATGCGCAGCCTGATCGCCAAGGTGCCCGACGGCACCTATTCCGGCACCGCGATTCTGGAGGATGCAGGCCACGGCTATGGTGATTTTGAAATCACCGCGACCGTCACGATCAAGGGGAACGGATGCCATATTGCGATCCAGTCACCGCCGCAGATCCCGTATTTCATCAACAGCTATGAAGGCAACAGCCATTCCGGCGTCTACCTTGGTCTGATGATGTTTGCGCAACTGCCGCCGCCTTATAACGAAGGGCTTTACCGCTGCGTCTCAACCGATATGGGGCCGAAAGGCACGCTTTGCAACGCGCAATCCCCGGCCCCGCACATGAACTGCACCACGACGCCGATGGAAACCCTGACCGATGCCGTGCGTCTGGCGTTCGAACAGGCGGCGCCGGAAAAGGTCTCGGCAAGCTGGGGCCATGCCAATGGCTGTAACATCGCGGGCTGGGATACCCGGCATAACGAAGAATATGTGACGATGGTGCTGGCCTCCATCATCTCGGGCGCTGGTGCCACGGCAAAGGCTGACGGCTGGCATGCGGTGGGGCCGGAGTGCTGCTTTGGCGCGCTGACATCGGGGGATATCGAAATGCTGGAACATTCCTACCCGATCATCATCCACCGTTATTCGTTGATGGAGGACAGTGGCGGCGCAGGTAAGAACCGCGGCGGCTCGGGCACCTGTTGGGAGGTCGAGCCACTCGACAAGCCGATGACGCTGATCACCTTCGGCGAAGGCCGTCGCATTCCGGCGATGGGTGCCGCTGGGGCAAAGTCAACCATGATCGCATCGAAAGTCGGGCGGCTGGAACTGACGCGCAATGGCCAGACCGAGATCATCACCGACAACGTGATTGAAACCATTCATCCCGGTGAACGTGCGGCCAACCGCAATCCGGGCGGTGGCGGCTTTGGCAAAGCCTTTGAGCGCGACGTGCAAAAGGTGGTCGAAGATGTCCGCGACGGTTTGGTCAGCCTTGAAGGGGCGCGGCTGGACTATGGCGTCGTCATCACCGACCGCGAGACTTTAACTGTAGACGCAAGTGCCACCGCGAAATTGCGCAACGCCGCCTAAGCCCAAGACAGGAGCAAAACCATGCAGAACCAATATCGTCTGGGCATTGACGCAGGCGGCACCTTTACCGACTTCATTCTGGCCGACCGCAGTGGAGACGTGCGCATTTTCAAAGCGCTGTCGACGCCGCAGGATCCGACCATGGCGATCCGCAACGGGTTGGCGCTGATCGAGGAGGAAACCGGGATCACCCCAGGCGAGATCGTCTCGAACGCCGATCTGTGCATCAACGGCACAACGGTGGGGTTGAACGCGCTGATCCAGCACAAGGGAGCGCGGACGGGTCTGATCGCAACGGCGGGGCACGAGGATTCCATCGAAATCCGTCTTGGTCACAAGGAAGACGGCTACCGCTATGACCCGGACTATCCGCCCGCGCGGATGCTTGCCCCCCGCCATCTGCGTCGTGGCATTCGCGAACGGGTGATTTCGACCGGTGCTGTCCACACTGCCCTGAATGAAGAAGACGTGCGCGACGCCTGCCGGCATCTTTTGCGCGAAGGCGTCGAGTCGGTGGCGATTTCCTTTGTCTGGTCAGTTCTGCACCCTGAGCACGAACTGCGCGCGGCAGAAATTGTGCGCGAGATGATGCCCGATGTCCGCCTGACTGTCGGCAGCCAGCTTTACCCACAGGTCCGCGAATACACCCGCACCTCAACGGCCGTGGTGAACGCCTATCTGGCCCCGATTCTGGCCCGCTATGTCGAGGCCGTGGATGGCTACTTTCAAAGCCTTGGCGCAAAAAATCCTGTCCGCTATTTCCAATCGAATGGCGGATTGGCGCTGGGATCGGTGGTCACTGACCAGTCGGTCTATGCGATCAACTCGGGGCCTGCCTCGGCCCCGCAAGCCGCGCTTTATATTGGCGAGCCGTGGGATCTGAAGAACATCATCACGGTCGATATGGGCGGCACCAGCTTTGACATCACACTGACACGGGATGGGCGGGCCAATATCTCCAAGAACATTGATTTCTTGCGCTATCGCATCGGCATTCCGATGATTCAGGTGGAAACACTGGGCGCAGGAGGCGGCTCGATCGGTTGGATCGACAGCATGGGTTTGCTGCAAATGGGTCCGCAATCGGCAGGCTCCGAACCCGGCCCTGCCT
>JAGPBG010000235.1 GCA_018063485.1 Cypionkella sp. | reverse complement strand
GCCTTTACCGGGCGACCGGTGGCGGTGCCGCCTGCGATCTTGTCCACGATATCGCCCAGCGTGGTGCCAAAGTCGATCTCATAAAGCCCGCCGTGTCTGACGTTTCCCGCGATTTGCAGCGGGATGGTTCCGCGCGAACGGCCAAGCCCGAAGGCCTGATAATGCGCCGCACCCTTCTCGAAAATCACCGGCACAGTCGCCAGCGAGATCACGTTGTTGACCACGGTGGGTTTGCCCATGAAGCCTTCGAGCGCGGGCAGCGGTGGTTTGGCCCGCACTTCGCCGCGCTTGCCTTCCAGCGAGTTGAGCAGCGAGGTTTCCTCGCCGCAGACATAGGCCCCCGCGCCGACGCGGATTTCCATATCAAAGGCCGGGCCCTTGCCCATGACAGAGGCCCCCAGAACCCCGGCCTTGCGGGCCGTGATCACGGCCTGCTGCATCACATTGATCGCATCGGGATATTCCGAGCGCAAATAGACAAAGCCCTTGGTCGCACCGGTGGCGATGCCTGCAATCACCATGCCTTCGATCAAGGTGAAGGGGTCGCCTTCCATCAGCATCCGGTCGGCGAAGGTGGCGCTATCGCCTTCATCTGCGTTACACACGATATATTTGCGATCCGCTTTGGCCTCGGACACGGTTTTCCATTTGATGCCGGTGGGAAAACCGGCACCGCCACGGCCACGCAGGCCAGAGGCGGTGACTTCGGCGACCATTTCCGGCGCGGTCATCCCCAAAGCACGCCTCAGGCCCGAAAGGCCACCATGGGCTTGGTAATCTTCAAGGCTGAGGGCATCAATCACACCGCAGCGGGCAAAGGTCAGCCGGGTTTGTGCCTTCATCCAAGGCAGGTCATCAATCAGGCCAAGCGCCTTGGGGTGACGAGCCAGATCGTCGAACAATCCCGCCACGTCTTTTTGCGTCATCGGCCCAAAGGCCATCCGACCCGCAGCGGTCACGACCTCGACCAGCGGCTCAAGAAACACCATCCCGCGCGATCCGTTGCGGATCAGGTCAACCTTCACGCCGCGTTTGGTGGCTTGTGCATGAATGGCCGATGCGATCTCGTCAGCACCCAGCGCTTTGGCTGCGGCATCAAGGGGGAGATAGATTTTCATGCCCGCACCCCTGCAATCAATTGATCCACACGCGTCTCATCGACCCTGCCGACCACACGACCATCCACCAGTGCTGCCGGGCCACAGGCGCAAAGACCAAGGCAGAATACCGGTTCCAGCGTGACAGCGCCGTCTTCGGTGGTTTCATGCCATTCTATGCCCAGCGTTTTTTGCGCATGAGCCGCCACGCGGTCGGCACCCAAGGCCTGACAGGCCTCGGCCCGGCAGAGTTTCAGCACATGTTTGCCAGCCGGCTTCTCGCGGAAATCATGGTAAAATGTCATGACCCCATGCACCTCCGCGCTGGTCAGCGTCAGGTTTTTCGCAATCACCGGCAAGGCATCCTGAGGGATATGGCCCCATTGGGCCTGAACCGCATGAAGGATCGGCAGCAGCGGCCCTTCCATGCCAGTATGAGCGGCGAGAATCTCATCCAGTTTCGGGGTGATCTCGGACAGGGTGGGCATGTGAGAATCCTTCTGCGGGCTGCAATTTGTGATAGCCAGCTTGATAGATAAATCAATATCAAATTCTCGTTGCTTGATAGATCCCGCCTATCGCTTGAGCCGCGAAGCCAAACGCGACGCCTCTTCGATCAAAGCCGTCAAAACCGGAGTTTGCGGATCACGGCGCGCGGTGATCAGGCCAACCAGATGTTCGGCCTCGGGCTGCACGATGGGAATTGCGTGCAAGGAACCATCTCCCATGAACATCTCGGCCAGTTTCTTTGGCACAACCGACGCCCATTTGCCCGATTTCACATGGGCAATCAGGGCGATGGTGGAGTTGGATTCCACCATCGCCGAAATGCGCGCACCCACTTCGGCCAGATGTTGGTTGATGATGCGTCGATTTTGATTGTCAGTCGTCAGCAAGCACAGATTTTCCGAGGCGACCTCCGACCACGCCATCTGAGTGCGGTCAGCAAATGCAGAGCCGGGGGCACAAAGGAAGCGGTAAAATTCGGTATAAAGCGGCACCGAGGCCACGCGCCCCAAGGGTTCGTTATCCAGATAGGTGATGCCCGCATCAAGTTCCAGGCTTTCGATCCCGGCCAGAATCTCGATGCTGGTATTGGAAAAGATCGACACCCGCACATTCGGATTGCGAGTGGTGTAAGGTATTGTCAGATCGGCGATCATCGGCAAGGCGGTCGGGATCACGCCGATCCGCAGATTGCCCGAGAGCCCGGCATGAACCGTTCGCATCTCATCCTTGAGCGCGCGCATGTCGCCCACAATGCGCCGCGCCCAATCCAGCACCCGTTGGCCCTCGGGTGTAAGTCCCTGAAACCGTGAGCCACGAAAGACCAGTTGCACCCCCAACTGATCCTCCAGTTGGCGGATCGCCGAGGACAGCGTCGGCTGGGTAACGCCGCAGGTTTCCGCCGCGCGGCGAAAGTGGCGCTCGTTGGCGAGGGCTATGAACATTTCCAGCTTGTCGATCATTCGGAGCAGGGTGGCGGGGAATGCAGGGTTCTGCAAGCCCGGTATTGCGCTTGTGGCTGCCTGCAGGAGCCTCCGGCGGGGATATTTGTCAGACAGATGAAATGCAGGGAGTTGTGCCGGGAGGGGCGAGCGATTAACTCTTGAGGCATGAAAATATCTTTCCCCTTTTTGAAACGGTCGCCGCGCGTGGCGGTGATCCGGTTGCAAGGTGCGATTGGGACCGGCGGGCGCAGCCTTTCGGATCAGGCGATGGCAGCGGTCATCGAAAAGGCCTTCCGTAGCAAACCTGTGGCGGTGGCGCTGGTGATCAATTCTCCCGGTGGCTCGCCGGTGCAATCGGCGCTGATTGGCGCGCGCATCCGGCGGCTGGCCGATGAAAAGGGCGTGACGGTGCACGGCTTTGTTGAAGATGTCGCAGCCTCGGGCGGCTATTGGCTGGCCTGTGCGTCGGATCATATCTGGGTGGATGCCTCATCCCTGGTCGGGTCCATCGGAGTGATTTTCGCCTCGTTCGGGTTTTCCGAATTGATGGCCAAGCAGGGCGTTGAGCGGCGGGTGGTGACAGCGGGAAAATCGAAAAGTTTTGCCGACCCGTTCCTGCCGCAAAAACCGGAAGATGTTGAGCGGTTGCGGGCGCTGCAAACTCCGATCCATGAGGCGTTTATCGCCCATGTGAAGGCGCGGCGTGGGGCGCGGCTGGTTGGGGCGGATCTGTTCAATGCCGATATCTGGGTGGGGCAAAAGGCAGTTGATGTTGGGTTGGCCGACGGTTTGGCCCATCTGGTGCCAAAGATGCGGGCGCTTTATGGCGAGAAGGTGCGGCTGATGCCCTATGGGCGCAAGCGGGGCCTGTTCGCGCGTTTTGGTGCAAGCATGGTTGAGGACGTGATGGCAACCGCAGAGGAACGCGCGCTTTGGGCGCGATTTGGGCTTTAGATGTTGATCAAGGTAGTTATTCTCTTTCTTTTGGCGATGGTGGCAATCGGGATGGTCGGCAGGGCGCTGTACCCCGGCACAAAAAAGAACCGTCCTTTGCCCAGGCCCACTGTCTGTCGCAGTTGCGGGCGCTATGTGATGGGCAAGGCAGGTTGTGATTGCGGGAAGGGTTGAGATGCGGGCATTGGTGACAGGGGCAGGAAAGCGTTTGGGTCGGGCGATGGCGCTGTATCTGGCCGGGCGGGGCTATGACGTGGCCGTGCATTTCGCCAGTTCGCGCAAGGAGGCTGAAGCTGTGGTGGCCGAAATCACGGCAATGGGGCGCAAGGCAGTGGCGCTGCGGGCTGATCTGCTGATTGAAGCACAGGTGGAAAAGCTGGTTGCCCACGCGGCGCAGGGGCTGGGCGGGCCGTTGACGGTGCTGATCAACAATGCCTCGGTATTTGAGTATGATAACCTGAAAACAGCGACGCGCAAAAGCTGGGATCGCCACATGGAAAGCAATCTGCGTGCGCCTTTCTTGTTAATCCAGGATTTCGCCAAGCAGGTGCCAGCGATGCGGAAAGACTCGGCCGGAGAGCCCTTGGCCGCTGGTTTGGTCGTCAACATGATCGATCAACGCGTTTACAAACTGACGCCCGAGTTCATGACCTACACCCTTGCCAAGATGGGGCTGTGGGCGCTGACACGCACCGCAGCGCAGGCGCTGGCACCGGCGATCAGGGTGAATGCCATTGGACCGGGGCCAACCCTGCAAGGCGCGAGGCAAAGCGAAAGCCACTTCGCAGATCAGCGCGCGGCAACGATATTGCAACGCGGTGCAAATCCGGCTGATGTTACCGCAGCGCTTGGGTTCTTTCTTGAGTCCCCTGCCGTTACCGGCCAAATGATCGCGGTGGACGGGGGGCAACATCTGGGTTGGAATACCCCCGATGTGCTGGGCATGGAGTAACTGCGCGGATGCCGCTACGGCAAGTTGTGCACTTTTGGACCTTCGTTCACGG
>JAGPBG010000234.1 GCA_018063485.1 Cypionkella sp. | reverse complement strand
GTCGTTCTCGCAATTCACCCGCGTGCAGGCGCAACAGTTGATGCCGCGCCCCAAGCACCTGACCTGGGAAGAATCCGCCTGCTATACGCTGACACTGGCCACTGCCTATCGGATGCTGTTCGGGCACGAGCCGCATGATCTGAAACCGGGGCAGAATGTGCTGGTCTGGGGGGCCTCGGGGGGGCTTGGGTCTTATGCGATCCAGTTGATCAACACCGCTGGCGCCAATGCGATCGGGGTGATTTCCGATGAGGACAAGCGTGATTTCGTCATGGGTCTTGGGGCCAAGGGCGTGATCAACCGCAAGGACTTCAAATGCTGGGGGCAATTGCCCAAGGTGAACAGCCAAGAATACAACGATTGGCTGAAAGAGGCGCGCAAGTTCGGCAAGGCGATATGGGACATCACCGGCAAAGGCGTGAATGTTGATATGGTGTTCGAACACCCCGGCGAGGCGACCTTTCCGGTCTCGTCGCTGGTGTGCAAAAAGGGCGGCATGGTGGTGATCTGCGCCGGAACCTCGGGGTTCAACTGCACCTTTGACGTGCGCTATATGTGGATGCACCAGAAGCGTTTGCAGGGCAGCCATTTTGCGCATCTGAAACAGGCGGCAGCGGCGAACAAGCTGATGGTGGAACGGCGGCTTGATCCTTGCATGTCGGAAGTGTTTCCGTGGAATGATATCCCGGCGGCGCATATGCTGATGCGCAACAACAAACACAAGCCAGGCAATATGGCGGTTCTGGTGCAAGCCACCCGTACCGGCCTGCGCACCTTCGAGGATACGCTGGAGGCCAGTCTGAACCGCTGAATCCAATAGCGCGCCTTGCGGCGCAAGTCTTTTGCCTCGGTCGCCCGCCTTCGGCGATCACCCTCAGGAAAGGGGGCTGCCTGCCCCCTTTCGCGGTTGCGGGCGCAACCGCCGCCCCCCGCGGCTATTTGGGCGATGAGGATGGGCAAAAGGATCATCCGCTTCGCTCATTTGTCCGGGGGTGTAACCGTTGGCCGAAGCGGCAAGGCCTCTTTTTGCGCGTTTCAAATGCGACCGGCCAAAACCTGCGATGGCAATGCCGTTTGAGGGGCTCGATGCCCCGCAAAACGGCTCCTCTGGTTCTTTTTGCCGCGCAAGGATAAACTGACCAGATGACAGCGATTTCCCTGCACAGCCTGACCTTTTCCGATGATCAGGCCGAAGCCTATGATCGGGTCGCAGCCCTTTTGCAGGGCTTCGGAATTGACCTGCACAAAGGCGAACTGACTCCGCGCGCAGAAGGAAAGGCCAGCGTTCTGGCCATTGTGGGTAAGGCGGGGTCTGGCAAGACCATGTTGCTGGCGAGTCTTTACAAGGCCTTGGTGGCGGCGGGCGTTGATATTGTCTCGGGCGATTATGAACCAAAGCGGCGCAAGGATCGGCGCAGTCTTGCCGTTCTGGCCCCCACCAACAAGGCGGCTTCGGTGTTGCGCCTGCGCGGGGTGCCGGCCACCACCATTCACCGTATTCTCTACACACCGCTTTATGATCCGCAATATGAGCGGATTGCCGACTGGTTGAGCGGGCAGGGCAGTCGTCCGGTGATCGAAGGCTTGACCGATCTGGCATTGGACCGCGCCCATGCCTTTTATCAAACCGTGGCCTCGATCCCCGGCGCGATGGCTGCGGCAGGCCTGCGTGGGAGTGATTTCATCAAGGGCTGGAAACGACGCGAAGACCCGCTCGACGTCGGTTTTGTCGACGAATCCTCGATGCTGGATGAGCGTCAGTTGGATGATCTGCGCGAGATTTTCCCGACACTGGTGCTCTTTGGCGATCCGGCGCAATTGGCCCCGGTTGGTCAATCGGGTGAGATGGTGTTTGATCGTTTGGGGGATGCGCGCAAGCTGATTCTGTCGCGCATTCACCGTCAGGCCGAGGACAATCCGATCCTTGATCTGGCCCATGCGCTCGCTGATCCCGCGCTGGGGTTTCAAGAGTTTGAAAACATGGTCAAAATGGCGGCCAGCCGCGACCCGCGGGTGGTTTGGGCCGAACGGGCGGATGCCGATCTGATGGCGCGCAGCCCGGTTCTGGTCTGGCGCAATGCCACGCGGATCAGGTTGATTTCTGCCTTTCGCGCCGCCCAAGGCGCGCCCGAATTTGATCTGCTGCCCGGCGAGCCGCTGATTTGCGATGGCATCGAGTTGCCGCTGAAACACCGCAAGAAGCGCATTGATCTTGAGGCGCGGGGCCTGATCAAGGGGGCGCAGGCGATCTACCTTGGCCCCGGCAATCGCGAAGGCTTTGCCAAGTTGCACGTGGTGGGAGCCGAGGATCCGCAGTTTTCAGCAGCTTCGATCATCAAGATCGAAAAGCCGGATGCGGAAGAACCCTTCATCCCCCATGCCGCCAAGATGGGCGCGGCGTTTTTGCATGGGGCGGCGGTCACCATTCACAAGGCCCAAGGGTCGCAATGGGACACGGTGCAGGTCTTTGCCCCTGATCTCTATGCCGCCGCACAATCGGGGCGCAATGAGGCGGGAGTGCCGCTGTGGAAGCGATTGGCCTATGTGGCGATCACACGGGCGCAAACAAGGCTGATGTGGGTGGTGCGCAACCGCCTTGCGCGGCCACAATCAGCGCTGAGCGTCGTTGATTTGCGCCTGGCCCCCGCGCCCTTGACCTTGCAAGCGAGTGATGACTGAGGCTTTCCCTTCCGGCCATCCCAAGCTACGCTCTCCCAAACTTACGGAGTCCGCCCATGATCTGCGTTTTTGTCCAATTCCGCTGCACCCCCGGCAAGACCTATCAGGTCGCGACCGAGATCTATGATCGTGAAGTGGTCAGCGAGTTGTACTCGACCTCTGGCGAATATGATCTGATCGCCAAAATCTACATCCCGGATGAGGCGGATGTCGGCCATTACCTTTCCGAAAAGCTGTTCGACATCCCCGATATCGTGCGCACCCTTACCACGATGACTTTCAAGGCGTTCTGACCTCTTGTCTTTGCGCTTTGCCCAGATACTCCTTCCGGCGCGTCCGCGTTTTCGACCAGAACTCGGTTTCAGATCGTGGTGCCAAGCGGGTTTGGGGGGCTCGATGCCGCCCAAACCCGCTCCCCTTTGCCAGATCAGCGCAAACGGGGCGGGGCGTTCGCGGCGGCTGGCCGAGTCGCGGCCTGCACAAAGGCTGTGATCAGGGCAGGATCCTTCACCCCTGGTGCGCTTTCCACCCCAGAGGATACATCGACCTGGCGGGCGTTGGTCAGTTGGATCGCTTGGGCCACATTGAGAGACGTCAGCCCGCCCGCCAGCATCCAGGGGCGCAGCCAGCGGCGTTGGGCCACCAGGCGCCAATCGAAGGACAGGCCATTGCCACCGGGCAGCGGGGTGCCTTTGGGCGGTTTGGCGTCGATCAATAGCTGATCTGCGACAAGGGAATAGTCAAACAGCGCGGCCAGATCGCCCTCATCGGCCACGCCTAACGCCTTCATCACCGGCAGGCCGTAGCGGCTGCGGATTTCCATCACCCGTTCTGGCGTCTCGGCCCCGTGCAACTGAAGCATATCCAAGGGCATGGCTTCGGTGATTGCATCCAGCGCGGCATCGTCGGCATTCACAACCAGCGCCACCTTGGCAAGGCCAACGGGGGCGGCAAGGGCCAGTATGCGGGCTTGATCAATGCACAGATTGCGCGGGCTTTTGGCAAAGAAAACAAGGCCCATATAGGCGGCACCTGATGTTGCCGCGGCCTCGACATCGGCCACAGTCCGCAAGCCGCAGATCTTGACACGAATTTCGGCCATCAGCGCGGCTTTGGCTGATCCAGCAGCGCCAGCACATCATCTTGTGGCAGCGAATGGGTGTCGCGCATGATGGCCAGTTCCCGTTCCAGCTTTGAGACTTCGCGGGTTTTGGTGCTGGCGACCCGGCGGTGTTTATGCTCGCGCAGCCATTCCCAGACGAAACCCACCAGCAGCCCGCTCGCAAGGCCGCCAAAAATCACCAGAAACAGCGGCAATTCCATCGCCCAGGTCAACCCGAGAAAGGCAGCCAGATCAGGCGGCAGCAGGTTGACGGTAACAACGGCGCGGTTGGCCATCGCCACCAACAAGAGGGCGATTCCAAAAGCGCCGATCAGTACGAATCGCAGGTATCGCATCATGGCCAGCCCTCACGCTTTATGGTGCACATGCAGTATCGGGCTTGTGGTGGCAAGGTGCAAGACAGCCTATTTGGCGTTCAGCCGATCCCGCAAGAGTTTGCCAGTCTTGAAGAACGGCACTTTCTTGTTTTCGACATTGACTGATTCACCGGTGCGTGGATTGCGACCAACACGGGCATCGCGGGCCTTGACGGAGAACGCCCCGAAGCCGCGCAATTCGACGCGGTCACCCTTGGCCAAAGCCTCGATGATCTCTTCGAACACAGTATTGACGATGCGCTCGACGTGGCGCTGCGTCAAATTCGGATTCTCATCTGCGATCTTCTGGATCAGTTCCGAGCGGATCATTCTGGTCTCTCCCCCTGTGGTCGCAGACCTGTGC
>JAGPBG010000233.1 GCA_018063485.1 Cypionkella sp. | reverse complement strand
ATGGCAGGAGGCGCTTGTTCGATGATGCGACCGGCATCCATGAAGATCACCCGATCTGCCACTTGCCGTGCAAAGCCCATTTCATGGGTGACCACGGCCATGGTCATGCCCTCTTCGGCAAGGCCCACCATCACATCCAGCACCTCTTTCACCATCTCGGGATCGAGTGAAGAGGTCGGCTCGTCAAACAGCATCACCTCGGGCTGCATCGCCACGGCGCGGGCGATGGCAACGCGCTGTTGCTGGCCGCCAGAAAGCTGGCCGGGATATTTCAGAGCCTGTTCGGGGATATGCACTTTGGTCAGGTAAATCATCGATCGCTCGCGCGCCTCGGCGGCGGAAAGACCGCGCACCAACCGCAATGGCAGGGCGCAGTTTTCCAGAACCGTCAGATGTGGGAACAGGTTGAATTGCTGAAACACCATGCCAACGCGACGGCGGGTGGCTTCGACCACCGCCTCATTGCGGCTGAGCGGAACGCCGTCGACGCGAATCTCGCCCTTTTGAAAGCCCTCAAGCGCGTTGATGGTGCGGATCAGGGTGGATTTGCCAGACCCCGAAGGCCCGCAGATCACCAAACGCTCACCAGTAGTAATCGTCAGATTGATGTCGTACAGCACCTGCATCGCGCCATACCATTTGTTCAGCCCGGTGATCTCGATCGCAGGTTTGCCGGATTCTTGCTGGGTCATCGGCCCACCGCCTTGTTGAAATGGGTTTCAATGCGCTTTTGCAGCAGCTCCAGCACGATGGACAGCAGCCAGTAGATCAAGGATGCAGTGACCATCATCTCGATATGGCGGAACTCGGTCTGGCCTTGGGTACGCGCCAGATACATCAGCTCCCATACGCCAACGACCGACACCAGCGAGCTGTCTTTCAGCATGGAAATGAACTGGTTGCCGGTGGGCGGGATGATCACCCGCATGGATTGAGGCAGAATTATTCTGGTCATCACGGAAGTTGGGCGCATCCCAAGCGCGCGTGCGGCTTCCCACTGGCCTTTCGGGATGCTTTCAATGCCTGCGCGAAAAATCTCGGTCATATAGGCGCCGTAGCACAGCGACAGCGCCGCAATGCCGGTGGGCACCGCATCAACCACATAGCCCAATTGCGGCAAGCCGAGATAGATCATGTAGATCTGCATCAACAGCGGCAGGCCGCGAAACAGCGAGGTGTAGAAATGCGCAATCCCCTGCGCGATGCCGTTTGAGGACAGTTTCGCCACCGCCCCCATCAGCGCCAGCACCGTGGCGATGGCAATGGACACCGCCGAGATATACAACGTGGTCACCAGACCCTGGGTGATCAGAAAGCCGATCTTGCGCTGGATGAAGGCAAAGCTGAGGTCAAAGGAATAGAAGAACAGCAAGATCAGCAGGGCCAGCTCGCCCCAGACCAACCAGACCTGTTGGCGCAAGGGCAGGCGCATCACCACAAATATGTTGAACCCGACAAAGGCGGTTGCAAGAGCGGCGGTCAGCAGGTTCAGCCCACTGCTTTCGGCCATTGCAGGGAAAAGCCCCGCCACCAGCCGGCCAATCGCGGAATTGGCCCCGTTAAACCACCACATGCCGGCGAAAATCGCGCTGAGCAGCGGAATGAATATGCTGGGTCGCGTCAGCAACGGTGGATAGTCGATATTATCCCGAAAGTGCATGTGTTCAGCCCTTACGCTCGCGCCAGACGTCCATCGCCTGATATTGCCAATAGGTTAGCTGCACCGCAGCCATGCCTACAAGGCCGCCAACCCAATCCAGCCCAAACGCGGCAAAGCGGCGATAGCGGTCTGTTTGGCCCAGAATACCTTCGGCGACCACTCTTCCGCCAATAGCCGTGGTGTTCATGCCATGGCCACCAAAGGCAGTGCAGTGCCACAGGCCCGAGGGCATTTTGCCGATCTGCGGCATCATGTGGCGACCGTAAGACATCAAGCCGGTCCAGACCTTGTCAATCGGCAATTCGGCAAGCTGCGGGTAGGTGTCGGTCATGGTACGGTGCAACAGCTTGCCCAATTCCCGCGGCTCGGTGGTGCGGGTGGTGATCTTGCCGCCCCATAGTATCCGCTTTCCGCCATCGACCAACCGATAGTAATCACCCGCCCGCCTGTCATCCCCGATAGCGGATTTGGTGTGAATGGCGGTAGCGATCAGTTCAGGATTTTCTTTGGTAATCATGACATAGGTGGCAATCGGCAGGAAGGCGCGGTGGAGTTCTGGCACCAGCCGGTCGGTGTAACCGCCTGTTGTTACCAAAACCTCGCGCGCGGTGATGCGCCCCTGCGGGGTGGTCACCACCCAGCCGCTCAATGTCTTTTCAAGCGCGTTGGCGGGTGTGCCCTCGTAAATGCTGGCACCCGCAGCCTCGGCAGAGCGGGCAAGGCCCAGACAATAGGCCAGAGGGTCAAAATGAAAGGCATTCTGATCGTGCAATGCCTGATGATAGCGCGGCGAGGTGACATGCTTGGACAGTGCTGCGCGGTCCAGATGATCAACGTGATAGTCGAATTCCTTGGCCAGCCAATCGCGGCGATCCATCAGCCCTCGACCAGCATCATAGCGTACGGTGCCCAGAATGCCGGGACAAGGTGCGGCGGCGGTGATGTTCAGATCACGGATATTGTCGGCGACAATTTTCATGCCTTCAATAGACATGGCGAATAATTGGTTTGCCGCATCCTTGCCCACCCGCGCTGCCATTCGCTCATAGCCCGCTGAATAACCTGCGCTGACAAAGCCGCCATTGCGCCCCGATGCGCCCCAACCCACCCGTCGCGCCTCAACCAGCGCCACTTTGCGACCCGCCTTGGCCAGATCATGCGCCGCTGTCAGCCCGGCAAGACCGCCACCGATGATGCAGATATCTGCCTCGACCGGACTGGCAAGCGCCCGGCGCAAAGGCGCATCGGCAGCATTTCTTGGTTTGTACCACACGTCGGCATAGTCGGTTGCAGGCGCAATCGTCATGGGGATCTTCCGGCAGGGCGCGAATCCGACAGGATTGCGGTATTGAAAGCAACGGCGCGCGACTTATGCCGCGCGCCGCAGGATGTCTTACTTGCTGTAGTCCTTGCCGTACCATTTCGTGGTCAGGGTTCCCAGCGTGCCATCATCTCGCATCGCCGCGATGATTTCGCCCAGCTTGGCGGTCCACTCAGGATCGCCCTTGTCAGCCACCACAACCAACGGTTCGCGGAAGGCGTAATCGCCGGGCAGGATCTTGATCGGATAGCCGTTCTTGATTGCGCCCAACACGGTCTGCTCGCCCGCAATCACGGCATCAACGCGCACGCCATCGCCCAGGCGCAGGTCGTCAAACGGCAGCATCGAATCGGCATAGGTCTTGATCTCGCCCGGCTCCAGCCAGTATTCGATCGGTGCCACCCCGGGTGCATCAATCACCAGTCGGCGGTTGATGTAATCCTCCGAGGTGGTGCCAGTCTCGACGCCAATTTTCTTGCCGTTCAGCTCTTTCGCATCCGTCACCTTGCTGTCGGCGTTCACTGCGAAAACATAGGGCGTGTAATAGTAAATTCCCGCAAAATCGAGCACCTCAGAGCGCGGCTTGGTCGGGGTGATCGACCCAACTGCCACATCCCAACGCCCACTCCAATGCCCGCCGGTCATGACGTTCCATTCCGGGGTGTCAAATTCGGTAGTGACGCCCAGCCGCTTGGCGATTTCATTCGCCACGTCGATGTCATAGCCGACAAGCTGGTTGCTGTCGTCCAGATAGCTTTGGGGAGGCCAGCCCGCGTTGGTGGCAACCTTCAGGATCCCGGCCGCAGTAACCCGATCCATCGTCTCACCCGCAAATGCTGCGGGCGCAATCAAAACGGCGGCAAGCGCGCCTATCAAAGCCAGTCTCATCTGTCTCTCCCTACTGTTGAGTGTGCTGCGATTCATCGCAGGCTCTGCTTCATTGGACGCATGTTGTCATACGTCTGTCAATCGGCGTCTGAACTTTCATTTCAAGGGTTGCAAGGTCTGGGGAAACCCCCCGACATGGCCACAGGTTCGCGCAGCAGCTTCACGGCCCGCAATCAGACAATCGGCCAATGCAAAGCCGCGTTTCCATCTCGCCAGAAACCCCGCAATAAAGGTATCGCCTGCCCCGGTGGTATCCGCCACCAACGGCAGCTCGCGAATTCCGGTCATCACCACGTCACCGCCATCCCAAGCCATGCTGCCCATCGCGCCGCAGGTCACCACGGCTACCTGACAGCCCGCCGCTTGCAATCTTGCCAAGGCAGCCCGTGCCAGGGGTTCCGATGCACCAACCGACTCAAAGCCGATATCCACTCCATTGGCATCGGGATTGACCGCCACATCTTGCGACAGGGTAACGCCCATTCCCGCCAGCGCCGCACGCAGGCCGTCAGCCGCGTGCAGCCAGCCTATGTGAACATGATCCATCGTGGCCAGCGCTGAAACATCGGCAGCACTCGGCCTGTAGAGCGCGGTTGCACCGAAGTATTCAAAAGCTATGAACCGCTCACCTGCGGCATCAACATCAATATCGGTATAAGCTGTGGC
>JAGPBG010000232.1 GCA_018063485.1 Cypionkella sp. | reverse complement strand
GGTAAAAACCCGCGTGCGCGCCCGCCCCGCCGATAAACCTGCCCCCAAAGCCACAGGCGCCAAGCCTGCCAGCAAGCGCCCGCTTCCCAAAGGGGCAGCCCTTGGGAAGCTTTCGCAGGCATGGCAAGCGGCGACCACACCGCCTTCGCGCAGCAAGGGCCGCGCCGAGGCTGCCGATGCCCCGAAACGGAGCGCAAAACCGAAACCGCGCACGTCGCCCAGCCGCAACGCGCCCCCGCCGCCGCGCAAAGGAAAATAGGGGGAAGAACCCCCGCTTATTGCCGATCTCAACACTGGTCAGCCCTTTGCGCAATGCCTATAGTCTGCGGTGTCGCCCGCCTGTGGGCGCTGATTTTTGGAAAGTGGCATGTCGGGCAAGGGCCTTCGCAACATCTCGTTTTTTGTGCTGCTGGCGCTGATCCTTTATGTTGCGGTCAGTGGAGCGGGTTGATGGCAGAGCGCTTTGGCGGCAAATTCAGCCCGCAAAACTCGGCCAGGCCCAGTGGCCCCGGCCTGCGACCAGACCAGCCCAATCAGCGCTCCCCTGATGAGGGGCGGACAAATTTTCTGTTTCTCGTGCCGCTGGTGTTCCTGTTCAACGCCTTCAAGGGCGAGCCGCGCGCGTTGATCCTTGGGCTTGCCGCCTGTGCGATTCTGCTCTTGGCCGCCTGGCTGACCCGCGAAGGCATCCGGGCCGAACTGGCCTATGACGCCCGCAAGATCGCCCGCCGCCCGGCCATTCCGCGCAAGATCTTTGGCGCGGTTCTGACAGGTGCCGGCCTGTTCGCAGGCGGGTTGATTGCCCAGCCCGGAGTGCTTTACCCCGCGCTTTTTGCCATTGCCGGTTTCATCGCCCATATGGGTGCTTTCGGCCCCGATCCCTTGCGTGACAAAGGCACCGAGGGTCTGGATGATTTTCAAACCGACCGCGTGGCCCGTGCGGTGGATGAGGCAGAGGCCTATCTTGCGAGCATGAAAGACGCGATCCTGCGGGCAAAGGACCGCGCGCTTGAAATTCGCGTGGCGCGTTTTACTGAAATCGCGCGCACGCTGTTTCGCGGCGTAGAGTCCGATCCCGGTGATCTGACGGCAGCGCGCAAGTTTCTGTCAGTCTATCTGATGGGCGCGCGCGATGCGACGGTGAAATTCGCTGATGCCTATGGCACCACCCGCGATCCGAAAATCCGCGCCGATTATGAGGATCTGCTGACCGACCTGGAAACCCATTTTGCCGAGCGCACGCAGGCGTTGCTGTCTGACACCCACACCGATCTGAATGTGGAAATTCAGGTGCTGCGCGAACGGCTGCAACTGGAAACCTGACCAGATCACGCAAACAGCCTGGCGTTGGGTTGACGAAGGCCCAACCCAAAGCGTTCTGGGTTGCTTAAGGTGGGTCCGTTGGCAGAATTCCCCCCTGTTTGGCGAAACTGTCGCTGGAATAAGTTGCGCGCAAAGTGCATTCTGTCACCCAAAGGTGCCGATTGGCGCAGTTCTTGGAGAGTGACCGTATGTCCGAAACCATCCAGTCCAAAGCCGCCATCGCGCTGGCCGAAGTTGAAAAAGTCACCGCGACGATCCTGCCGGAACCGGGCAAAGAGGTAGTGGCACTTGAGGCCGCCCCCGCCCCGGTGGCGGCTGACATCAAAAAGCGGATGGACGAGCTGGATATGACCAACACCCAGTCGATCATCTCCTTTGGCTCTGCCGCGCAAGCCGAATTGCAGGTGATCAGTCAGGAAATGCTGGCGGGTGTGAAGAACAAGGATGTCGGCCCGGCGGGCGATTCGCTGCAAAACATTGTCAGCACCATTCGTGGTTTTTCGGTGTCTGAACTCGACGTGCGCCGCCAGCGGAGCTGGTGGGAAAAACTGCTGGGCCGCGCGGCCCCCTTTGCGAAATTCGTGGCACGGTTTGAAATGGTGCAGGGCCAGATCGACAAGGTTACCGATGATTTGCTGATTCACGAGCATACGCTTTTGAAGGATATCAAAAGCCTTGATCTGCTCTATGCCAAGACCCTTAACTTTTATGACGAATTGGCACTTTATGTTGCGGCAGGCGAGGCCAAACTGAAAGATCTGGATACCACCACGATCCCGGCGAAAGAGGCCGAAGTGGCGGCAACGCCAGAAGTTGATCAGGTAAAAAAAGCGCAGGAATTGCGCGACATGCGCTCGGCCCGCGATGATCTGGAGCGCCGGGTTTACGATCTGAAACTGACGCGTCAGGTCACCATGCAATCGCTGCCCTCGATCCGGCTGGTGCAGGAAAACGACAAATCACTGGTCACCAAGATCAACTCCACCTTGGTCAACACCGTGCCTTTGTGGGAAACCCAACTGGCGCAGGCTGTGACCATCCAGCGATCGAAAGAGGCGGCCGAGGCGGTGAAATCGGCCAATGACCTGACCAATGAGTTGCTGACCGCCAATGCCGAGAACCTGCAACAGGCTAACCGCGTGGTGCGCACCGAGATGGAACGCGGCGTGTTTGACATCGAGGCGGTGAAAAAGGCCAATGCGACGCTGGTAGCCACCATTCAGGAAAGCCTTGCCATTGCCGATGAGGGCAAGGCTCGTCGTGCCGCTGCCGAGGTGGAATTGATCAAGATGGAGGCCGATTTGCGCGACACTCTGTCCGCGGCAAAGGCCCGCAAGACCGGGCTAGGCCAAACCGTCGGAGGCGCTGCCTGACCATGCGGGACCTGGCGCATGTTCTGAACGGATTGCACCCCCTGCCGCGCTGGCTGGGGACGTTGGCGCTGGCCGCTTGCGTGTCGACGCCTGCGCCGATCAAAGTAGCGGCTCCGATGGCCCGGCCGATTGCGCCGGTTGTGGCTCGGGTTGACACCCCCGCCAGCGCCGCCGCGCGGGTTTACTATGCGCAGGTGCAACAGGCATTGCTGTCGCAAGGCATGATGCGCACGGATGGCGGCGGGGTCGATACGCCGTTCAATGACCGGATGCTGGCCGATAATTTCATTCGCATCGCGCTATTTGATGAATATGACCGCAGCGCGACAACCACCGTTCAGCGTCAGACCGCCAGCGAATTGCGCCGCTGGGTGGCCCCGGTGCGGGTGGGGCTGCGCTTTGGCGCCTCGGTTCCCGCCGACAAACGCGCTACCGATACCGCACGGGTCGGCTCTTATCTGACAAGACTGGCACAGATTACCGGACATCCGATAGGTCTTAACGATTCCAATCCGAATTTCTTTGTCTATGTCGTCTCTGAAGATGAGCGCCGCGCGCTTGGGCCGACAATGGCCAACGCCCTGCCGCAACTGACAGCGAATGATATTTCAGGCGTGACCGAGATGCCGAAATCCACCTATTGCATCGTTTACGCGCAATCGGATGGCAAATCGGGCGTCTATACCCGCGCCTTTGCCGTGATCCGCTCGGAACATCCGGACCTTCTGCGCCTGTCCTGTTTCCATGAGGAAATCGCCCAGGGCCTTGGCCTTCCCAATGACAGCCCGCTTGCCCGCCCCTCGATCTTCAACGATGATGAGGAGTTCGCTCTGCTGACGCGGCAGGACGAAGCGATGTTGCGGATGCTTTACAATCCCGCGCTGCGCCCCGGCATGACCCTGCCCGAGGCCCGGCCCATCGTTTCATCCCTTGCCGCTGCCCTGATGGCCGGGGCAAGCTGACCCTACAGGAGGTCCCATGGTTTTCGGTTTTCTCAAAGGTGAATTCATTGATGTGATCTCGTGGCTGGATGACAGCCGAGACACTATGGTCTGGCGGTTCGAACGCCATGACAATGCGATCAAATACGGAGCAAAACTGACGGTGCGCGAAGGTCAGGCGGCGGTGTTCGTGCATGAAGGGCAATTGGCCGATGTGTTCACCCCCGGTCTTTATGTGCTTGAAACCAACAACATGCCGATTCTGACCACTTTGCAGAATTGGGATCACGGCTTTCAAAGCCCGTTCAAATCCGAGATATATTTCGTCAACACCACCCGCTTCAATGATCAGAAATGGGGCACGAAAAACCCGATCATCTGCCGCGATCCCGAATTCGGCCCGGTGCGATTGCGCGCCTTTGGCTCTTATTCGATGCGGGTCGGCGATCCTGCGAAATTCATGACCGAAATCGTCGGCACCGACGGCGAGTTTACCGCCGATGAGATCAGCAACCAGATCCGCAATGTGATCTTGCAGGAATTGAGTCAGGCATTGGCGAAATCGGGGATTCCGGTGCTGGATATGGCCGCCAATACCGGCGATCTGGCGAAACTGGTGAACACCACGATTGCGCCCAGGATTGCCGATTACGGTCTGGTGCTGCCCGAGTTTTATATCGAAAACGTCAGCCTGCCCGAAGAGGTGGAAAAGGTGCTGGACAAGCGCACTTCAGTCGGGATTGCGGGCGATCTGAACAAATACATGCAGTTCAATGCCGCCGAGGGCATGACGGTGCCGGGATCGGCCATGGGCGCTGCGATGGGCGCGGGCATGGGGGCCGGAATGGGCATGAACATGGCGCAGAACATGGGGCCTTGGGGCTCCACCGGTGCCGCTG
>JAGPBG010000231.1 GCA_018063485.1 Cypionkella sp. | reverse complement strand
CCGCGTAAACCGCCGTCTGGTGCCGCTTGATGTCGTCAAACCCCTGCTGAAAGCTGGCGGTTGATGACAGGAAACTGTCGTTGCGCTGAAGAAACATCGCTGTCAGAGCTTCGGTGGCGTTCGGCTTGAACTTCAGCGGGCTGTTGTTGGTCCCGCCGATCATTGTCCGGCTGGCGCTTTTCACGAATTGCTTGGCCGCAGCCCTGGCACCCAGCAGGGCCATCAATTCTTCGGTGGCGATCCGCAGACACCGCCCGATCTCTTCCCCCAAGACCGCGATATCTGCCGAAGCCAGGCTGCCAGCGGGCAGCCCCGCGCCTTTGCAAATCGCATCCAGCAAGGACAACCCTGCCCCCGCAGATGCCCGGACCGGCGGCGCGGACGGCACCGGCGGCGCGGCGGGGGGCGGCGTTTGCAGCACAAAAGGCTCGGCTGCGGGCGGCAGGGGCAGCGGCGGGGCAAAGGGCGAGGCCGATTGCACCGGGGGTGGGGTTTGGATGAAACTGTCGCCAAACTGCCCCGCCAGCGGCGCGGAGGGGCGCGAGGGCATGGCCGCAGGCATCGGCGACGGACCCGGCGGCAGACTCCAGGGATCGGATGCCGAGGGCGCGGCAAGTGGCACCGGCCCACCGTGCTGTCCGCCTTGCGCAGCGGCTTCGATCAGCACCCGGATGATATATTGCCCAACCTGCAAGCGCTCATTATGGGCCAACAGCAAGGGCGAAGACACCCGCATCGACTGGCCATAGACAAAGGTGCCATTGATCGAAAGGTCATTCAGATAGTAATTCTGATCCCGAAACACGATTTCGAAGTGACGGCTTGAGATATGCCGGTTTGGGTCAGGCAGAGTCCAATCCATCGTGGAATCGCGGCCCACTTCACAGCCGCGCGCTCCCACCGAAAACTCCAGCGGCCCGCCGTCCGGCAGGTAATCAAAATTTTCGATCTTCAGTGTCAGTTTCATTCAGGGCCTGACTGGTAAGGCGGAAGGTGCAGGATAGGACGGCACCTAGAATATTCCATAGCCCCGCCGCGTTTTGCGCAAGTATTAGATACGCGGTTCACGCGCTTTTCGCCAGAACCTCGCCGATTCCGGTGAAGTGATCCAGCGTGCGCCGTCGCTTGTCTTGCGGCACCCGCGCCAGAGCGCCCAAAACTCCCGCGTTCAGGGCCCGTCCCATCAGAAAAGGCGGCGGCGGCACGGGGGGGAGTTTCGGATCCGACATCGACCCGCCCGACCACCCGGCGGCCAACGCCATCCAGACCCCCGGCCCCCGACTTAGTGCCTGCGTTGCCCCATCGAGCGCGGCATAGCGGTGTTCTTCATCGGGTTCGGCCACCCAACCTGCCAGCAGGTCCAGCATTGCAATATCTTGCCCGGTCAAAAGATCGGGGGCGGCTTTCAGGCATTCGTGGCCCCACCAGATCGCATGTCTGGGCTGCAAGGCATAGGCGAGCAGGGTCAGTGCCTCTTCGGGCGTCGGGGCCGACCGCAGCAGGCGCATGAAGTCGAGGGTCCGCTGGCCTTGCAGGGGTGGTGTGCGGATATCTTCGGCCAGTTGCGGCATGGCCGTGAACAGATCCTGCGCGAACTGGCTGCGCAGGCCCGGAGCATCTTGCGGCGTGGTAGGGGCGAAGGTGTCGGTCAATCCGGCCATGGCGTTCAGTTGATCTTGACCATGGGGGCCTTGATCGTCATGACCCCTCCGGCCTTGTGGTCGGCATTTATGCCGCCGCTGGTTTTCAGCGCCTGACTGGCCTTCACATCAATTTGCGTGGCTTCGATGGTGATCGACATGGCATTCATGGTGATCTTGCTGCTTCCCACCTTGAGGATTATTTCATCTTTGGATTCAAGGGTCAGGGTGCCATCTACCGTAGTGGTCTCGGTATCATGCACCTTTATGTCACGCTTCTGGTCAACCACTATGTTGTGGTTCTGGGTGACATGAACGGTGAAATTCTTCTTGGCGTCGATAGTGATCAACTCATTGCCCGCGAGGTCATCAAAGCTGATCTCGTTATCGGTCACGGTCTTGAAGCCGCTGATCGTCTTTTTGTCGGGCAACGACCAGGGTGGCATGTTGTCGCCATTGTAGACGCACCCCAGAATGATCGGGCGGTCAGGATCGCCGCCGATGAAATCGACAACCACCTCCATGCCGGTATGGGGGATGAATACCGCCCCCCATTTCGGACCGGCCCAGGCTTGCGACACCCGGCAGGGCATGGATTTGGCGTTGCTGTCCCAATGGAATTTGACAATGATCCGGCCGTATTCATCGACATTGCCATTGCCACCGTCACACACAATCGCGGTTTGCGGGCCCATCATGCGCGGGCGAGGGGTTGCCAACATCGGCGCAACAGGGTTGCTGCTGCGGGTCAGGACATAAGAACCGGAATAGCCGCCCTTTGTCTGTTTTCCGGACCGATAATCGCCATTCTGTAATCGGTGATCGGCCCGCAGAACTGCGTATTCACCATTGAGCGACGGATCATATTGCGACGACAAGGTGAATTTCATCCCCGCCCCCAGACAGGGAGCGGTTCCGGTCGCATCAATCAGGGATTCCCGGCATTTCAGCGCATCAAGGCGGCGCTGGCCAAGTTTTCGGCCCTGCTCTGGATTGTCATAGCGACCGGGATATTCGTAATATTCCGCCTGCAACGGCGTGCTGTTCTCTTTGGTCTGTTCGACAGCCATGTTCTGGGTCGGATTGACAAAGTTGTAGTCCATCAATCTGATCGAGGCGGTGGTAAAGCTCTGTTGATCATTCCATTTGACGATGCTTTCGGCAAGCTCCAGACCCCGGTTGCCGCCGGGGTTGTGCTGTGGCGCGCCTTGGGTGGTGGTGAAAGCATCCGTGCCGGATGAAAGCACCATGCTGTGTTTGTCATTTGCCATCGCGATGTGAAAATTGATACCATTTTCCTCAAGCAAGCGGCGGATGAACTGGAGATCCGTCTCACAGAACTGGACGACAAATTCCAGCGCCGGAAAGCCGCCGTTGGTCTTGTCCTCGATATTGTTTCCGCCAAGACCGCCATAATCGGCGCAGACCTGGGTGATGATCTCGATCACCGTCATGTCATGGAAGATCCGGGAATTGGTGCGCAGGCTCATGGCCCAGAGCCAGGGGCGCAACTCGAATTCATAGATCACGCTGTTTTCGGTGCTGCTTTGCGTGGTGGCCCCATAGCAGATCTGATGAAACACCCGAGCGTTGGTTGCCGAAGATTGAACATCAATGCGCATCGGTGCCCCGATCAATTTCGTCAGATCGACCCGCCCGGATGGCGATTCGGCGGTAACGCGGAACTCATTGATGCCATTGACATGCTCTGCACCCGAGAAGTCATGCAAGACAAGGGCGTTGTCACCTAGCGGCGTGAACAACTCGCCCTGCTGCTGCGTCTGGGAATAGTCCGCCATGGCTTTACCACTTTCCAGAAAATCAATGTTGAACAGTCAAACTCAGGCGGAAAATGCCCTTTCAATACGCGTCAGGTTACATAGTCACGGTGGTTCTGGCAAGAAATGCGACGGATTTGCTGAGCAGCATCCGTTCCAACCGCGAACTGATACTGGCGACGGGGCATCCCTGTTTCAGTTTTCCAGCCGGAAATAGCCCAAGCCGGTGTCCAGCTCGCTGTCGGACACGGCGGTCTGCGATTCAATAAACGGGATGAGCGATTTTGCAGTGACGCCGTTTGGCACTTCGTCCAGCCTTGCAATACGTTCGGACGTGGCAAGCGCCAGCAACAATTGCGGCGCAGGTGGCGCGTCTTTGGCAAGACTGACCGTCAGGCTGAAACTTGCGCTACCGTCTGCCCCCATGACCACCAGGGGCTGCAAATTGGTGGCACCCCCACCCCCCGACACCAAAAACAGCGTCAAGAAGCGGCCCTGCAACCCCTCGACAATGCCCGACACGGTGCCCCCTGACTTCACCACCTCGTCCTGATTGGACAAGATCACCTTCACCACCTGCGCGCCGGCGGTGACATGGTGGTTCATGAAATCGAGAACCGGACATTGTTCCTGGTTCACCAATCTTGCCACGACATCCGGTTTCGCGTCGGTCTGCACACGCCACTCTTTGGCAAGTGCCTTGAGCGGCAGAGGGGCATTGGCAAACCCGTCAAGCACAAACCCCTCGGGCTTGGCCGCGAGCAGGTGGATATGGACACATTCAGGCGCGACAAAACCGGCGAGGAAGCTTTTCTGCCGCGCCACAGGATCGGCTTTTGCCGCATCCTCAGCCGCCTGTTTCGCGGCAGCCTCATCGGCAGCCTGCCTGGCGGCAGCCTCAGCCGCCTGTTTCGCGGCAGCCTCATCGGCAGCCTGTTTCGCGGCAGCATCATCAGCGGCCTGCTTGGCGGCAGCCTCCGCTGCCTGTTTCGCGGCAGCCTCATCGGCAGCCTGTTTCGCTGCAGCCTCATCGGCGGCCTGCTTGGCGGCAGCCTCTGCGGCCGGTTGCTCCGCAGCCTCATCGGCGGCCTGTTTCGCGGCAGCCTCATCGGCCGCCTGCTTGGCGGCAGCCTCGGCA
>JAGPBG010000230.1 GCA_018063485.1 Cypionkella sp. | reverse complement strand
GATATGGCGGTGCGCGATGCGGCGGATCGCGGCTATCTGGTGACGCTGGTGCATGACGCCTGCGCCACCTATACGCCCGAGCGCCATGAGGCGGCCCTGCGCGCCTATGGCGGCTATTGCTGGATCACCGATACCGATACGGTGGTCGCCCGCGTCAATGCCCTGAACCGCTGAGAGGCCGCCATGTTCCCGCCCGAAACCGAAGAGCTGGTCAGCTTTGTCACCACCGATATTGCCGCGATCACCCGTGGGCGATCTTTGCCGCTGCGCGATCTGGCGGGGGGGATGACCAAGGGCGTGGGCTGGGTGCCAGCCAATCTGGCGCTGACCCCTTTCGATGAGATTGCCAGCCCGAACCCCTTTGGCTCGGCGGGCGATCTGCGCCTGATCCCTGATCCAGATGCAAAAGTGCGGGTCACGGCGATCCCCGATATGTCGCCTTTGCACTTTTATCATTGCGACATCACAGAACTGGACGGCAGCCCGTGGCAAGGCTGCGTCCGCACCATGCTGAAATCGGCGGTGGCCGATCTTGAGGCGGAAATGGGCCTGCGGGTGGTTTCGGCCTTTGAGCAGGAATTTCAAATTCTGGGCGCAGACTGGCCTGCCGCACCCTCATTCGGTCTTTCGGCACAGCGCCGCGCCGATCCGTTTGGCCCACTGTTGGTGACGGCGCTGCGTGAAGCGGGAGCAGACCCTGAAACCTTTTTGCCGGAATATGGCCGCGATCAGTTTGAGATCGTCTGCGGCCCCTCTGCCGCCGTTGTCGCTGCCGACCGTGCCGTCACCATCCGCGAAGTCACCCGCGAATTGGCGGCGCAGTTTGGCTGGAAAGCCACCTTCGCGCCCAAGGCTGATCCGGCGGGCGTCGGCAATGGCGTGCATATCCATCTGAGCTTCACCGATCTTGACGGCACTCCCGTGACCTTTGACGCCAGCCGCCCCGGTCGTCTGTCCGAACGTGCCGGGGCTTTTGCGGCGGGCATTGTGCGGCACCTGCCGGCGCTGACGGCCTTTACCGCGCCGACAGTGCTGTCCTATATGCGGCTGCAACCGCACCACTGGGCGGCGGCCTGGACCACTTTGGGCGACAAGGACCGTGAGGCGACGCTGCGGATTTGCCCGACTTCGGAGCGTCCCGGCTATGACCCCTCGCGCGCCTTCAACATGGAGTTTCGCGCCGCCGATGCCACCGCCAGCCCGCATCTGTCTCTGGCCGTGTTGATCCGGGCGGGGTTGCAGGGCCTGCGCCAAAACCTGGACCAACCCCCGATCATCAAGGGCGACCCCGAGCAAATGACCGCCGACCAGCGCAAAGCCAAAGGCATCCGGCGTTTGCCGGGCAGCCTCACTGAAGCCTTGCAAGCCCTTGAGGCAGATGAGGTCGTTAAAAGCTGGTTCAGCCCGACCTTTATCGAGTGTTATTTCGCGATGAAGCGCAAAGAGATCGAGATCGTCGCTGGCCTTGACGGCCAGCCGCTTTGTGATCGCTATGCCGCCGTTTATTGAGGCCGAAGTGATGTGTGCCCCCCTTCTGGCCATGGATGAGCCGCCCGCCTATGGGGTTGTGAACCCGGACGGGGCTTCGCCCTATGTGCTGCTGTGCGAACATGCCTCGCCGAGGATCCCGGTTGCCTTGGGCGATCTTGGTCTGTCCCAAGCTGAACGCATGCGCCATATTGGCTGGGATATCGGCGCGCAGGCGCTGGCCCTTGGTTTGTCGGCAACTCTGGATGCGCCGCTGTTTGTGGCGAATTATTCGCGGTTGGTGGTGGATTGTAACCGCCCGCCGGGAAACCCCTCGATGATCCCCGAAGTCAGCGAGTCCACCACCGTGCCCGGCAATCTTGCTTTGGGCAAGGCGGCACGCAAAGCACGGCTGGATGCGCTGTTTCACCCCTATCACGGGGCGATTGCGCGGCGGTTGGACGCAAGACAGGCGGCGGGAAAGCCGACGCTGGTGGTCGGGGTGCATTCCTTTACGCCGATCTACAAAGGCCAGTCGCGACCCTGGCACGCCGGTATCCTCTTTGATGCGGCACAGGGCTTTGGGACGGCCATCCTTGCGCAACTGGCGCGCGATCAGGCTTTGGTGGTTGCCGCGAATGAGCCTTATCGCATTGATGCTGATGACTACACCGTACCGATTCACGGGGATGCGCGCGGTCTGCCGGCAGTATTGCTGGAGATCCGGCACGATCTGATCGGCGATATGTCCGGGGTGGGGGAGTGGACGCGCCGCCTGACGGGCGCGCTTCGGGTGGCTGAGGGCCATGCCTGTGTTGGCGCGATGTCGGTGCGGGCGGCACAATGACCGGCTATCAACGCGACGACGCCGCCATCGCTTCGGTGCAGAGACTGCGGTTTTTTCCGCAATCAGTCGCAGGCGGGCACGGCGTTCGGCTGCGCGCTGAAGACGGGCGCAGCCTGCTTGACTTCTCGGCGGCATGGGGGGCCGCAAGCCTTGGTTATGGCCATCCGGCCCTTGTTGCCGCCGTCACCCGTGCGGTTGCTGATCCGGCCGGAGCCAGTGTGCTGTCTTCGGCAAACGCCCCCGCCACGGCATTGGCAGAGCGGTTGCTGAACCTGTTCCCGGCGGAGTATCATCGCATTTCGCGGCGCCACCGGCTCGCTGTCGGTTTCGGGACATGCCGTGCAGGACGGTTCAGAAAAAGCGGAAGGGCTGATCCAATTGCCCTAGCTGCTTTTTGCGGCGGGCAATGAAGGCTCGGCACAAAGCTCTTTCATGATTGCGTCCAGAGCTTTTTCCGCCTCATCAAGATCGAAATCGGTGCTATAGCGTTTGCGCACCCCAAGATCGGACAAGATATGGTGGGTTTGCGCAACAACATCGTGCCGGGCCAGGCAGTTGCGCACACAGGCAAGGGCGCAACCGTCAATTGCTATGATCTGGCGGCCGGATTTTGCCGTCCGCACCAGTTTGGGCACGTCGCCTCCGACGCCTGCGATACAGGACATTTCAGCCTGCCCGCGACGGTCAAGCTGAATTGCCAGATGGTTGGCCATTTGCGCGGCGCTTGAACATCCCGAACAGGAGTAGACAAGCGGAAGATGATCGCGTGACCTCATTGCAGCCTCCTCGGATTGAGCCTGACCATTTGTCGCCGTCGGTCTTTCCTGAACAAAGATATCCCGGCGATTCGAAACGACAAAGGCTCTGGGCCGATCATGTGACCCAATATGCTGCTTGTCTTGGGCCTTGCAAGTGGCATTGGCCAATAATCCGGGCTCACCGCAGGGGGCGGTGGCGGAGCGCTGAACCCTTGCAGTCGCGGGATACAAAGGGGCTGATGGGCGACAGGGGTCTTGCCGGATATCACCTTCGGGAGGCACTTTTCGCCCGGCCGTTATTGGGGTCCACTCTTCATGTGAAACCCTGGGCCGGGCGAAAGCATCAGTTCAACTCGATTCTGCCAAAGCCGCGGGGGCGTCGGATGTATTGGCCCAGCCATCCGCGCGCGGCGACCATTCGCCACTATCGTGCTTGATCGTTTTGCGCATCCGCGTGGCGCGGCTGAGAATGAACCACATCAGAGGCAACACACCGCCGACGGTAAAGACCAGACCGCCCAGGCTGCGCATGATCGTCAGCGTGCGAAACACCGTGCCCTGCACGATTTCCTGGCTGCGGGCATACCACAGCCCTTGGTCAAGCACGATCGAGAGCTGATACAGCCCGACCGGCAGCAGGTCGAGAAACATCATCATCGCGATGCCGATATTGAGCGACCAGAACGATACCCGGATCAGCTTTCGGTTCCATGCCCGGTCTTCGAACAGGTGCTGGCAGCAAAACAGGACGCCGCCAAGCGCGATATTCCCTTTCACGCCAAACATTGCAGCATGGGCGTGGTTGCCGGTAAGATAGGTCGAGTGTTCGAAATAGTTGATGATCGGCAGGTTGATCATCGAGCCAAAAACCCCGGCCCCGAACACGTTCCAGAAATTCACCGCCAGCACGAAGAGCCAGACTTCGTTCATCACGAAACTTTGCTGCCCGGCCGAATGAAACTGCATGGCGCGTTCTTTTTCTTGCCGCATCCGCCATGCGTCCAGTGTCAGCAGCAAGAGCGGCAGCACCTGCAAAGTGGAGAATACGCTGCCAAATGCGATCACACCGGTCGGCTTGGCGATCCAGTAGAAGTTATGCGCGATGCCCACCGTTGCGGTCACCAGAAACAGCATGACGGCAAGGAAAATCACTCGCTCGGCCATGATCCGGTTGATCAGCCCCATTTGCACCAGCATGTAGGCGACAATCACCGTGGTGAAGACTTCAAAAGTCACCTCGACCCACATATGGACAACCATCCAGCGCCAGAAATCAGAGATGGCAAAGTTCGTCTCGGGGGTGACCATGAGGCCAAAGAACAGGAAAAACACCATCACGCCGCTGCCATAAAGCAGCCATGCCGGCACTGACCAAAGGTTCTTGAGCGTGAGCCAGGGTTTGATGCCGCGATAGATGATCAATATCCATAGCGAAAAGGCGGCCAGCAGCAGGATCTGGAAAAAGCGCCCCATTTCCATGAATTC
>JAGPBG010000229.1 GCA_018063485.1 Cypionkella sp. | reverse complement strand
GGTCATATTGGTCAGTGCGGCTTGGTCGATCAGCGGGCCGATCAGCACGCCTTGCTCCAGCGGGTTGCCAACCTTGACCGAAGCATAGGCTGCTTTCAGACGCGGCATGAAGGCATCATAGATGCTGTCATGCAAGAACAGGCGGCGCAGGGTGGTGCAACGCTGACCTGCGGTGCCCATGGCCGAAAAAGCCACGCCGCGCAGGGTCAGGTCAAGATCCGCCGAAGCGGTGACGATGGCCGCGTTATTTCCGCCAAGTTCCAGCAGCGAGCGGCCAAAGCGGGCGGCCACTTTCGGGCCAACCTCGCGGCCCATGCGGGTGGAGCCGGTGGCCGAAATCAGCGGCACACGCGGGCTGTCAACCAGCGCCTCGCCCAACTCGCGCCCGCCGATCAGGATGCTGGACAGGCCTGCGGGAACATGGCCGCCCGCGTCGGTGAAGCGCTTGATGGCGCGATCCAGCAATGCATGGGCGGCAAGGGCTGAGAGCGAGGCCTTTTCGGACGGTTTCCAGATCACCGCATTGCCACAGACCAGTGCAAGGGCGGTATTCCACGACCAGACGGCAACGGGGAAGTTGAAGGCCGAAATCACGCCGATCACGCCCAAGGGATGCCAGGTTTCCATCATCCGGTGGCTGGGTCGTTCCGAGGCGATGGTCAGGCCGTAAAGCTGGCGCGACAGACCCACGGCAAAATCGCAGATGTCGATCATTTCCTGCACTTCGCCCGCGCCTTCGGAGACAACCTTGCCAACCTCGATCGACACCAGCCTGCCAAGTGCTGCCTTGTTGGCGCGCAATTCCTCGCCCAGCAGCCGCACCAACTCGCCGCGCTGTGGTGCCGGAGTGGTGCGCCATTGACGATAGGCCTCATGGGCGGTGGCGATGGTGGCACCTGCATCGGCGGCGCTGTGTTCGGCGAGTTCAGCCAGAATTTCGCCGGAGATCGGGCTGCGGGCGGGCATCGGTCCGGGCTGTACGGCAACGCCCATGCTTTGCAAAAGGGAAAGGGCTTCGGATTTGAGCGACATGGCTGGCCTCTTTGATAGGGATTTGGTTGCAGTAAAGCGCAACGGGATTCGGGCGCAAGTGGTTGTGATTGCACCTCACCCCAAGGGTTGGCGCTGATTTCGCGCCTTGTTTAACAAATATCTGTCATATTAACAGGTCTTTATTCCCAAAATGGCGGAATAGTTGAAAGCAAACACCGAATCAGCGCGCTGAAATTCTCTTCCCTAGCGTGTGAAGATCAGCGCCAAACCGCAAACGGCAACTGCCGCACCGCACCAACTCAGACCCGAGGGGCGTTGAGCGGTGCGCAGCCACAGCAGCGGCAGGATGATGACCGGCGAGGTTGCTGAAAGCGTGGCGATGATCCCGGTTTTCGAGCCTTGCAGCGCGTAAAGAAACAGCGTCACGCCGATGAGAAGGCCAAGCACAGCGGTTCCAGCGGTAAGCAACAAGATATGGCCCGAGGGACGGGCCGGTTGTGTCGGGCCGAAGGGCGACACCGAGATCACCGCCATGGCCAGGCCCGACGCGCCCACGCGCAGCAGCGAAGCGAAATAGGGGTCTGTTCCCGCCTCCATCACCGGGCGCGCGATCAGGCTGCCCACGGCCTGACCAAAAGCCGCGCCAAGCCCCAGCAGAAGGCCGATGAACAGGGTGCCTTGCAGGGTTTCAAACCGATGCGCATTGCTGCGCGGCCGTCCCAGAATGGCCAGCGCCACGCCGGTGGCGGTCAGCGCGATTCCAGAAATGCCGCGAATCGACAGCGCTTCGCCAAGAAAGGCCCAGCCCAGCACGGCCGTCATCGGGGCGTTCATTGCAAAAATCGCCCCGGTGCGCCTGGGCCCGATCCGGGCCATGGCCGCGAAATTCAGAGTGTCGCCAATCAGGATGCCGATCACCCCTGAAAGCGCCAGGATCAGCGCCGCAGACCAGCCGGGCAGTTCCCAGACCCCCAAGGCCAGCACGACTGCGGCCAAAAGCAAGGTGACGAATACCTGACGGATCAGATTGAAATAAAACGGCCCCAAGGCCCGCACTGCATCCGCCGCAAACAGCCCGGTGATCGCCCAGCATGTGGCGGTGCCAAGGGCCGCAAGTTCGTGCAGGGGCAGGGCCACTCAGACCATCATTTCTTTCGTGGCGCTCAGTTTCAGCTCGGGGTAGTCGCGTTCCACCCGGTCGATGTCCCATTTCAGGCGGGTCAGGAACACCATGTCGCCATCATTATCAATCGCGATATGGCCCTTGTTGACGTTCACGAATTTTTCAACCTCGGCTTTGGGGCCGGAAACCCAGCGGGCCGAGGTGAAATGCGACGGCTCAAACCGCACCGGCAAGGAATATTCCTGCTCGATCCGGCTGGCCAGCACTTCAAACTGCAAGGCCCCCACCACGCCCACGATAAAGCCCGAGCCGATCATCGGCTTGAACACCTTGGCGGCCCCCTCTTCGGCGAATTGCATCAGGGCCTTTTCAAGATGCTTGGCTTTCATCGGATCGCCAGCGCGCACGCCTTGCAGGAGTTCGGGCGCGAAAGAGGGGATACCGGTGAAGCGCAGGTTTTCCCCCTCGGTCAATGCGTCGCCGATGCGCAACTGGCCGTGGTTGGGAATGCCGATGATATCACCTGCCCAGGCCTCTTCGGCCAATTCGCGGTCGGCGGCCAGAAACATCACCGGGTTGGCAATGGCCATCGGTTTCTTGCTGCGCACATGGGTCAGTTTCATGCCGCGCAGAAAATGCCCGGAGGCAAGCCGCACGAAAGCTACGCGGTCGCGGTGCTTTGGATCCATATTGGCCTGAACCTTGAACACCACACCGGTCACGGCGGTTTCTTCGGGGGCCACTTTGCGGGTGGAGGTGGGCTGCGGCTGCGGTTCGGGGCCATAGGTGGCGATGCCGTCCATCAACTCCTTGACGCCGAACGAGTTGATCGCAGAGCCAAACCAGATCGGCGTCATCGAGCCATTCAGCAGGGCCGCGCGATCAAATTTCGGCAGCAACTCACGCGCCATTTCCAACTCTTCGAGCAATTTCGCCAGCAGATCGGCGGGCACATGCAGGGCGAGTTTGGGGTCATCCAACCCCTTGATCTGGATGGTTTCGGCCACGCGGTTGCGGTCGGCGCGGTCCATCAGTTCCAACCGGTCATTCAGAATGTCGTAGCAGCCCAGAAACTCGCGCCCCGAGCCGATGGGCCAGCTTGCGGGGCTGACATCAATCGCCAGATTCTCCTGAATCTCGTCAATGATATCAAAGGTATCACGGGCCTCACGGTCCATCTTGTTGCAAAAGGTCAGGATCGGCAGATCGCGCAACCGGCAAACCTCGAACAGCTTGCGCGTCTGGCTTTCCACGCCCTTGGCCCCGTCGATCACCATAATGGCGGCATCAACGGCGGTAAGCGTGCGATAGGTGTCTTCCGAGAAATCCGAGTGGCCGGGGGTATCGACAAGGTTGAAGCGATACTGGTGGAAATCGAACGACATGGCAGAGGCGGAAACCGAAATGCCGCGTTCCTGCTCCATCTTGATGAAATCCGAACGAGTGCGCCGCGCCTCGCCTTTGGCGCGCACCTGACCGGCCATCTGGATCGCACCGCCGAACAAGAGAAACTTCTCGGTCAGCGTGGTTTTGCCGGCATCGGGGTGGGCGATTATGGCAAAGGTTCGCCTGCGGGCGATTTCAGGGGGGAGGGCTGGGCGGTTTGTCTGGATCATGATGCCAGCGGCTTTAGCCCAAAGCAGCAGCGCCGTCCACCATCCGCCTAGAGCTTGCTGCGGCCCGTCTTGTAAAGCGCATGACGCCCCATGCTATCAAGAAACTGCCGCCCGGCTTCGGTGCCGAAATGCTGGTTCTGGTTCAGCCCCGGAAACCGCGCCTTCATGTCTTCGGACAGTTCCGCAGGCAGCCTTTGCAAGGTTGCCTCATTGACCATCAGGCTTTCGGCCGGAACACCTTCGGCATAGATGATTTCATGCCGGTCAAACACGATGCTGAAATAGTTGATATAGCCACCTTCGCGCAAAAACACCCTGTCCCCGTCCACCAGATGTTTGGCCTGCACCAGAAGTTCCGAGGTGGCCAGGCCGGCACGGCGGTCGCGCTGATACAGAAACATCCGGTGATGCTGGCTGACGATCAGATCGCCCGAATTTCCCAAAGTGCCCGCAGTGATCACCACCGGCGCGAAAACCCCCACTGCGCGCAGGGTCGCCTTGCCGATCCAGCGCACCGGTTGCGGGCCATGATCGCGCGTCAACAGCATTTGCCCGGCCTGCACAGCCTCGATCGGGCATTGGCGGCCATTTGCCAGTGTGATCATGGTGCCTTGGGCAAAAGAGATGCAGAGCAGATCTGCCAGACCGGTTTCGGGCGGTGCGTTTTCGACCATCACCAAGGTGTAATCGGTGTTCACTGCAATCGGAGACAGCGGCAGCGCAAACCGCGCCCCATCAGCAAGGGCAATCAGCAGCACGTCAACACAGTCGCCATCGCTGTTCATCAAGGAATAGCGTGCCTCAAAGATCAGGGCGTTCCCGGCTTGCCCGACATCACTGCCCTCG
>JAGPBG010000009.1 GCA_018063485.1 Cypionkella sp. | reverse complement strand
CCGGCCTTGGCCTTTCCCTCGCCACCGGCCCATTGGGCAGTTTCGTTGTCTGGCGGCGCATGGCTTATTTCGGTGATGCCACCAGCCACGCCGCCATTCTCGGCGTGGCGCTGGCCCTTGCCCTGCACCTGCCGATTGCCGCCGGCACGCTGTTTGTGGCGCTCGCGATGGCCTTGACGGTTTCGGCCCTGTCGGCAAGGGGTTGGGCGGTGGATACCACGCTGGGCGTGCTGGCCCATTCGGCACTGGCATTTGGTCTTGTGGCGATTTCCTATGTGCCCGCCGTGCGCACCGATCTTTCCAGCTACCTTTTCGGCGATATTCTCGCCGTCAGCGCCAAGGATCTGTTCTTTATCTGGGCCACCGCTGCCCTGACACTCGCGCTCTTGGCGTGGCGCTGGCAGGCGCTGTTGACCTCCACAGTCAGTGAAGATCTCGCCCATGCCTCGGGCCTGAACCCGCATCGCGAAAAGCTGGTACTGACGCTGGCGCTGGCGCTGACCGTGGCCTTCAGCCTCAAGATTGTCGGCGCCTTGCTGATTGCGGCGATGCTGATCATCCCCGCCGCCGCCGCCCGCACCCTTTCGCGCAGCCCCGAGGCGATGGCGGGCCTTGCGATCCTGTTTGGTGCAAGCGCCTCGCTCGCGGGTCTTGCGCTTTCCCTCTGGCAAGACACCCCTGCTGGCCCCTCCATCGTCAGCGCCGCGGCGCTCATCTTCATCGCCGCCACCCTCGCCACCCGCCGCGCGCTGCGCTGAACAGGTCGCATTTTCGGCCCTATGTCGTTTTTATCTCGCGAGTGTCGGCTCCTCTTGCCCTTGCGCCCCGGCATCTGCCACATATGATCTCAAAATCGCATCGCGGAGTTCCCCATGAAAACCCATGTCAAAGCGCTTGTTGTCGGCGGTGGCGCTGTCGGCACCGGCATCGCCTATCACCTTGCCAAAGCCGGGTGGGACACCATGCTGGTCGAGCGCGACGAGCTGACCTCTGGCTCCACCTGGCACGCGGCGGGTCTTTTGCCCCTGTTCAACATGGGCTATGCCACCACCCATATCCACAAGTACTCGGTCGATTTCTACAAATCGCTTGAGGCCGAAACCGGGTTGAATGCAGGCTTTGCCGTGGTTGGCAATTTGCGGATGGCGCAACGGGCCGAACGCATGGATGAATACATGCTGTATTCCTCTGTCGCCGAAAC
This sequence comes from Cypionkella sp., assembly GCA_018063485.1. Classification (GTDB taxonomy): domain Bacteria; phylum Pseudomonadota; class Alphaproteobacteria; order Rhodobacterales; family Rhodobacteraceae; genus CBDUEF01. The sequence goes on along the minus strand of JAGPBG010000009.1, from coordinate 14,816 downwards.
CGCCGGAGTGTACCATGAATTCCTGACGCCCGCGCAGATCAAGGAACGCTGGCCCCTGGTGCGCACCGATGATCTGATCGGCGCGCTTTATCATCCGCAAGATGGCTATATCAACCCCGCCGATGTCACGCAGGCGATGGCCAAAGGCGCGCGGCAGTTGGGCTGCACCTTCGAGCGGAAAATTCAGGTCGATGGCTATCGCTGGACCGGTTCGGAATGGATTGTGTCTTGTACCCGGATGATCGAGCAGGGCGGCAATCTGGTGCCTTCGGATGAGAAATACGAAATTCACGCCGAACATGTTGTTACCGCCACCGGCAACCACGCCCAGCGCACCGCGCGGCTCTTGGGCATCAAAATCCCGGCAATCCCGGTCGAACACCAATATATCGTGACCGAACCCGATCCGATGCTGCAAGAATATCGCAAGACCCATGGCGAACACCCGGTCCTGCGCGACGCCGACGCGAAATGGTATGTCCGTGAAGAACGCGGCGGCTGGATCCTTGGCCCTTATGAAAAGGGCGCCCCCGCGCGCTTTGAATATGACGTGCCGCAAAGCTTCCGCGCCGATCTGTTCCCGCTGGATCTTGAGCGGATCGAGGCCGAATACATGTCGATGATCCATCGGTTGCCATCTTCGGAAACCGTTGGTCTGAAAGACGATTTCAACGGTCCGATCTGCTATACGCCTGACGGCAACCCGCTGGTCGGCCCCGCTCCGGGCCTGCGCAACATGTGGCTGGCCGAGGGCTTTTCCTTTGGCATCACCGCCGCCGGTGGCACCGGCTATTACCTCGCGCAGATGATGGTGAATGGCGAGGCCGAGATCGACATGGCCAGCCTCGATCCGCGCCGCTATGGCAATTGGATCACCACCGAATACGCCGCCCGCAAGAACGAGGAATGCTATGATCACGTCTTTGTCTTGCACCACCCCGATGAAGAGCGTGAAGCCGCACGCCCCCTGCGCACCGCGCCCGTCTATGACCGCCAAAAGGCGCTGGGCGCGCAATTTGGTCAGGTCAACGGCTGGGAACGTCCGATCTATTACGGCCCGCTGAATGCGCCAGAAGATTTCGACCATAATTCGCGCAGCTTCCGCCGGGGCGGTTGGTGGCAATATGCGGTGGATGAGGCCAGGGCCATCCGCGAAACGGCCGGTTTGATTGACGCCACCGCCTTTGCCAAACATATCGTGCGCGGGGCTGGGGCCACGGCCTTCCTTGATTGGTTCACCTGCAATGCCTTGCCCAAGGTGGGCCGCATCAATCTGACCTATGCGCTGACGCCTGCGGGCACCACGCGCACAGAATACACCATCGTGCGCAATGGCGAGAATGACTATTATCTTGTCTCCGCTGGCGCATGGACGGCTTATGACGCCGATTTTCTGCGCAAATGCGCCGAGGATATGGCCCCGACCTTCGGCCATATCGACATCCATGATGTCACCACCCAATGGGGCGTGTTCGCCATCGCCGGGCCGAACAGCCGCAAGATATTGGCCGAGGTGATCAAGGACGCCAACCCCGAAACTGCCCTTTCGAACAAGCGTTTCCCTTGGCTTTCGGCGCGCAAGATCGAGCTTGGCATGTGCCCGGTCAATGCGATCCGCGTGGCCTATACCGGCGAATTGGGTTGGGAACTGCACCACCCGATCGAGATGCAGCGCTACCTGTGGGATTTGCTGCTGAAAGCAGGTGAAAAGCACGGGATGAAACTGGTCGGCGCGCGGGCGCAGAACTGGTTGCGGCAGGAGAAATCCTATCGCGCCTTTGGCAATGAACTTGGCCGCGATGCAACACCCTTGGAGGCGGCACTCGACCGCTTTGTGGACCTCTCGAAAGATTTTCAGGGCAAACAGGCAATGCTGGATGTCGGCATCCGCTCCAAATGCTGCACCCTGCTGATCGACGGGCCAGCCGACACCGATCCTTGGGGCAAAGAAGCGCTGCTGCATGACGGCGTCAAGATCGGCCGTCTGACCTCGGGCGGCTATTCGGTGGCCTTTGGCAAGCAGATCGGCATGGGCTATGTGCGCCCCGATCTGGCCGCTGTTGGCACCAAGCTGAAGGTGCGGATGAACCGCGAGTTGTGGGATTGCGAAGTGGTCGAGGACAGCCCGTTTGACCCCTCAAATGCCCGCATCCGGGTGGATGGCTGACGGATTTCGGGCGGCGGGCTTGCCCTGCCGCCTGATCTGTCTGGGTCAACCAAAGCATGGAGGTTTGCCCCCTGCGCTATGCTTGGAAAATCACGATGCAAGTTCCATCTGACTTTCACAGACCGGTTTTGGGCCGATTGGATTGCTTGCGCCGGTCATATGTGGTGCCGGCTTGAAAATTGCGGCCTCATCCGGATCAATCCGCGCCAAAACCAAACCGGCGACAGGATGCCCTATCGCCGTTACCATTAGTTGACAGGACCGAAATCGTCAGGGGTCACCGCACCATCGCCGTTGGTATCCAGCATCGGGAACAGCTTTTCGCTGGCTCCGGTGAATTCTGCCTCGGTCACCACACCGTCGCCATCGGCGTCGTTGAAGGCCGGGCTCATCGACTCATGCATCATGCCGCCATGGCCCTTGCCGAACATCATCATCATGGCCTGCATACCGTTCGCGCCCTTGGCCTGACGCTTGCCCATCCCTTGGCCCATGCCTTTGGACTGCATCTCTTCGGTCATATGAGCCTCGACGCCTTGCCATTCTGCGGCGCTCAGGCTGCCATCGGAATCGGTATCGAACATCGCGAAAATATTGCCGCGCATCTCGGTAACTTCGGCCAAAGTGACCTTGCCGTCACTGTCCATGTCCCATTGCTCCATAAAATGCGCGCCCATATCGCCCATCTGGGCAAAGGCGGCAGAGCCTGCCAAAAGCAGGGCGGCGGTCAGCGCTGTGGTATATTTCATCATGTTTCCTTTAAGGTTACTTCTCCAGATTGCCGGTTCAGGCCACCATCTCATCCCAGGCCGCCAGCGCATGGGCGGCATACATCAGCGCGGGGCCACCGCCCATTTGCACTGCCATCGCCAGCACCGAGCCAAGCTCTTCACGGCTTGCACCCACCTTGATCAGCGCCTCGACATGCAAGGTGATGCATGGCTCGCAGCGTTGGGTAACCGCGATGCCCAGCGCCACAAATTCGCGGGTTTTCTTGTCCACGGGGCCATCCACCATCGCGCCACTTGACAGGGCGGCAAAGCCCTTGGCGGTTTCGGGGTTCAGCTTGTTCAGCGCGCGCAACTCGCTGCGGATGTTGGTGTTGGTTTGGGCATAAGACATCAGTGCACTCCTTTGACTTGCCTTGATGTAACAGAGGCAGTCGGGAAGAAGCTTGATCTGCATCAAACATATGCAAATATAAGAATGTGATTAGCGGAGATATGCCGACCATTCCGCCTTTGATCCGCCAAAGACGTTCAGATCGGCGCGCCCGGTGATGCCCGGCACCAGGCCAGTGCTGGTGTATTGCCAGAAAGTCCAGTTCTGACCGGGGAATTTCTCGGATGGATGCCCGGCCACCGAGCGCAGCCAGAAATCAACACCCTGCAGGCGGCCAAGATCGTTGTCCTGATAGAAATCGACCGAAGTATAGAGAATCGGACGCTTGCCGTAATGAGCGGTGACGATCTCGATAAAGCGCCGGGCCTCGGCGCGGACCTGATCCTGCGGCGGACGGATGGTGCAGGTGGGCGAAAACGGCGTCCATTCCATATCCAGAACGGGGGGCAAAGCATTGGCCGCACGCGGCACATTGGCGATGAACCATCGCGCCTGCGCCTCTGCGGGGCCGCAGAGGTAAAAGAAATGATAGGCTCCGCGCGGCAACCCCGCCCGCGCCGCCCCGCGCCAATTGTCCATGAACCGTGAATCCACCCTGTCGCCGCCCTCGGTCGCCTTGATGAAGGCGAAGGCGGCGCCTCCCTGTTGCAGGGTGGCCCAATCGATATCCCCCTGATATTTCGACACATCTACCCCATGCACCGGATAGCGTTTGGGCCCGCGATGGTCCCAATCATAAGGATCGGCATCCTGGAATGTGCCGTGAATGGGCGTGGCACGCGGGGCCGGACGCCCGCCGCAGGCGGCAAGGGTCAGGCACAAAAGAATCATTACAATGCGGATCATGGGCCCATGGTGGCCGATTCCGCGCCCGCTGTCAGGCAGGTTTACGCGCGATCAGCGAAAGGTTGTTGGCGGGCATCTCACGGATCGTCACGCTCAGCCCATGACAGGCCAACAGCCCCATTGCCCAATCGCGATCCTTGTAGCCGACCTCGGGGTTCTGCGCCCGCAACGAGGCGTCAAATGCCCTGTCGCCGTCGCTGGTGGCCAAACCATCGCGCAAGAACGGCCCATAGATCAACGCCACCCCGCCGGGGGTCAGCGCGGCTGCGATCTCGGCCAGAACGACCTCGCAGGCAGGTGTCGCGATCAGATGCAACAGATTCACCAGCAGCACCGCGTCCGACGGATGCGCCGCCGCCCAACCGGGGCGTGCGGCATCCAGCACAATCGGCGGCAGGGCAGGGCTGCCCGCAGTCCAGCCCGCAATCGTGGCCAGATTGGCCTCATCCACATCGGTCGGTTGCCAGATCAGGCCGGGCAGGGCGCTGGAAAACGCCGCAGCATGCTGCCCCGTGCCCGAGGCAATCTCCAACAACCGCCCCCGTGCAGGCATGATCTCCTGTAACAGGGCCAGAAGGCTATCGGCATTGCGCTCGGCCGACGGCGCATGGCGCAAGCCGCCCTTTTCGGGCGCGCCACTGTCAGGCAAGATCACGTGAACCGCGCAGGCGACAGGGCGGCGATCAGCGGTGCCTCCAGACTGGGGGCCTGACCGGTAATCAGATCCGCGGCAAGCTGGCTGGCGGCGGCGCTCGATTGAAAGCCATAGCCGCCCTGACCGCCCAGCCAGAAGAACGAGGGATCTTGCGGCGCAGGCCCGATCACCAGCACCCGATCAGGCGAAAAGGTGCGCAAACCTGCCCAGGAGGCCAAAAGCCGCGTCACCGGCTCTGTCACCATCGCCTCATAGCGCGCCAGCCCCTCGGCCAGCACCATATCATCAGCCCAGGCGTCATGCGGCTCCATCGGCTGTTCCTCGGCGGGAGATACGATCAGCGCCCCCGCGTCAGGCTTGGCGTACCAGGTTTCGCCGGTGCCAAAAACCATTGGCCAGCCGGAAACATCCAGCCCGCCCGGCGCCGGTATCCGCGCCATCGAGCGACGCATCGGCTGAAAGCCCAAAGGCGCGATCCCGGCAAGCGCCGCAATCTGATCCACCCAGGCCCCCGCCGCATTGATCAGCACCGCGCCCGAATAACTGCCCGCGCTGGTTTCCACCTGCCAGCCCGCGCGCGCTTTGGAAATTGCAGAAACTCGGGCCGAAGTGACGATCTCGGTCCCATGGCTGCGGGCGGCGCGCGCAAAGCTCTGCACCAAACGATCCGTGTCGATGTCCCAGGCATTGAAAGCCATGGCGCATCGGGCCACTTGATCATTCAGGATCGGCACCAATGCCCGCGCCTGCTCTACCGGAATTTCCGGCAATTCCATGTCGGCGATGTCGCGGTTGAAAACTTCTGCCTCATCGGCACGGGCCACGATCATCAAACCGCGCTCTGACAGCACCCCGGCCTCGCGGAAATAGTCCCCCGACGCCATCGAAAGCCCCACCACCGGGGCCAGCCCATAGCGCGGCTCATACATTGCCGCCGACCGCCCCGAGGCATGATGCGCCAGATGGCTTTCCGCCTCAAGCAGTACCACCTTGCCATGGGGGGCCAGCCGCGCTGCCGCCGACACCCCGGCAATCCCGCCGCCAATGATCAGAAAATCCGCAGCCATCTCCATCCCCTCAATTCATCTGTCCGTAAATATCCTCGGGGGGGAGGTGGATGCAATCCACCTCGGGGGCGGAAGCCCCCTTTTCTTGATCAGACGAGGGGCAAGACCGCCCCCAAGAGCCGGTGATCCAATTCCTGGCCCTAGCCCTTGGTGGTTTCCTTCAGCTTGTTGATCCCCAACACCTTCATCGCCAGCCCCTCGTAGAACGGCTCCGATGTACCCTTCTTGATCTTGCGCATGAAGTATTTCTCGAATCCCACCTTGGCCAGATGTACCCATTTGCCCGAGGAGGACCAGTTCACATTGCGCGGCGGAATTTGTGGCTGGGCGACAAAAGCGATGCCCCCGTCACCGAAATCGGCCAGACAAACCGCGTTCCAGGTGCCTACCTCTTCCGGCTCTTTGCCCCGCACCAGCGCGCCAATGTTATGGGCGGTCGCGGTCACCATCGATTCGATCATGAACCCGGTCTTCGGCACCCCGCAAGGCACCGGCGTCGGCCCCATCGGCGGGATCGCCACGCAAACCCCCACACCAAAGACATTGCGGTATTTCGGATTGCGCTGATGCTTGTCGACGATGGTAAAGCCGCGTGGGTTCGACAGGCCTTCAATCCCTTGCAGCGCCTTGATCCCGCGGAATGCCGGCAGCATCATCGAGAAGGCAAAGGGTAATTCCTTTTCCGCCTTCACGCTGCCATCGTCGTTGATTTCCTCAACGGTCATCTTGCCATCTTCAACCCTTTTCACGCGGGTCGAGGTCAACCATTTGATATGCTTGCCGCGCATCTCGGATTCCAGGAGCCCCTTGGTATCGCCCACCCCGTCAAGGCCCAGATGCCCGACATAGGGTTCCGAGGTCACGAAGGTCATCGGCACCCGGTCGCGGATCTTTGCCTGCCGCAACGCGGTTTCCACGATGAACAGAAACTCATAGGCCGGGCCATAGCAACTTGCGCCCTGCACCGCGCCAATCACCACCGGGCCGGGATTGGCCAAGAGCTTGTCGAATACCTCCTTCGCAGCCAGGGCATGGTCAACATGGCACACCGATTGGGTGAAACCGCCATGTGGCCCCAACCCTTCGATCTCATCAAAGGCCAATTCCGGCCCGGTCGCAATCACCAGATAGTCATAGCTGACGACCGACCCATCGGCCAATTCGATGCGGTTCTCTGTCGGGATCACCTTTTCCGCCGGAATGGCTTTGAAAGTGATGCCCTTTTTCGCCATGGTCGGTGCCAGATCAATGGTGATGTCATCGCGCTTGCGCCAGCCAACCGCGACCCATGGATTTGACGGAACGAAATGATACTTCGGATCCTTGGTGATCACCGTGATGGTGTCTTCCGCCCGCAACTGGTCGCGCAACTCATAGGCCATGATCGACCCACCCAAGCCCGCCCCCAAAACCACCACATGCGCCATTTGACTGCTCCCGTCAGAAAAGGTTCAGGTCACATTATATGCAAAGATACGAATATATCAATGCAAATATTCAAAGCTTGGCGGACCCGTGCGAAACCCGGTGCCGAACGGCAAAAGGCCCGCAGCAAGTGCGGGCCTTTTCTTTCTTCTGATCCGTAGCTTACTTCGGCATTTCGGCGGTGATGCCTTCGACGAAAAAGTTCATCCCGGCCAAGGTGCCGTCATCGGCCACTTCGCCTTCTTTCAGCCAATCCGAGCCATCGGCCTTTTTCAGCGGCCCCATGAAGGGCGACCACGAGCCATCGGCAATCGAGGCCTGCACGGCTTCGGCCTTGGCTTTCACCTCGGCAGGAACCGCATCGGTGATCTCACCGATCTTCACTTCGCCGCCAGCAATCCCGGCCCAGGTATCCTTTTGCTCATAGGTACCGTCCAGAAGCGCCTGAATCCGCTCGACATAATACGGACCCCAGTTGTCGATGATCGCCGACACACGCGGGCTTGGCTTATACTCGGCCATATCCGAGGCCTGACCAAAACCGATGATGCCGGGAGTTTTCGCGGCCTCGGCCAAGGGGGCAGTCGAATCGGTGTGCTGCAAGATTACATCGACGCCCTGCTCGATCAGCGCCTTGGCCGCATCAGCCTCTTTTGCCGGATCGAACCAGGTATAGGCCCAGACTATTGACATGGTGACATTCGGGTTCACCTTTTTGGCCGCAATATAGGCCGCATTGATGCCCTGAATATTCTCGGGGATCGGGAACGAGCCGATATAGCCGATCTTGTTCGATTTGGTCATCAAACCGCCGATAGTGCCGATCACAGCGCGGCCCTCATAGAAGCGCGCGTTGTAGGTCGACATGTTTGGTGTGTCGCGCTTGTAGCCGGTGGCGTGCTCGAATTTCACATCCGGGAACTTGGCGGCAACAGCGTTGGTCGCATCCATAAAGCCAAAAGAGGTGGTGAAGATGATCTTGCAGCCCGAAATCGCCATCTGGGTCAGCACGCGCTCGGCATCTGCTCCTTCGGGCACGTTCTCTTGATAGGTGGACGCATCCACTTTGTCGCCAAACGCCTTGACCACATCAAGACGGCCCTGATCATGTTGATAGGTCCAGCCGCCATCGCCCACCGGGCCCACGTAAACCCAACACGCCTTCAGCTTGTCTTCGGCACTGGCGGTGCTGGCAATCGCAAGCCCGAAACCCAAGGCTGCGGTGGTCAATAAAGTTCTTCTTAGCATGGTCGTCTCCCGTTGGGGGGTGTTTGGCCCCGTTGATATTGGCCCCTTTGCAAGGGGCGTTATGCCCCTAGCGTGAGGCGTGAAAATTCTGGCCCAAAGCTGCAGGCGCGGTCATCTTGCGACCTTTGCCCGAAGAAATGATCACCAATACAATGATGGTTATCAGATATGGCGACATCGACAAGTATTGCACCGGGATAGTTGACCCGGCGGCCTGAAGATTCAACTGCAACACGGAGATACAGCCGAAAAGATAGACCCCGATCAGCACCCGCACCTGCTTCCAGCTTGCGACAACCACAATCGCCAGCGCGATCCAGCCCGCGCCTGCCGTGATGCCTTCGGTCCATTGCGGCACCCGAACCAGGCTGACATAGGCCCCGCCCATTCCGGCCATTGCCCCCCCGAACATGATCGCCAGAAGGCGGATGCGCTGCACCTTATAGCCCAGCGCATGTGCCGCCTCGTGGCTTTCACCCACCGCGCGCAGCACCAGCCCGATACGACTGTATTTCAGCACCCACCAGACCGCGATCACCATGGCAATCGAGAGATATACCACCCAATCATGCTGAAACAGCATCCGTCCCACCACCGGCAGATCGGCCAGCGGCCCCAGCGGCACCTTGGGCGTCAACGGCGGTTTGATGCCGTTGTAATTCTGTCCCATCAGGCTCGACAGCCCGAGGCCAAACAGCGTCAGCGCCAGACCCGTGGCCACCTGATTGGCCAGCAGGGTTTGGGTCAGAAAGGCAAAGATCAGGCTCAACGCCGCCCCTCCCGCCGCCCCCCCGACAAAGCCCACAAACGGATTGCCCGTCACCACGGCAGTGATAAAGCCGCAGATCGCCCCCATGATCATCATGCCCTCAACCCCAAGGTTCAGAACACCCGATTTTTCCACCACCAACTCGCCCAAGGCGGCCAGCATGATCGGCACCGAGGCCACCATCAAGGATGCCACCAGAACCGAAAGATTGATTGACCCGAAATCCATCAGCGTGCCCCCCCGAACAGCCGCGCCCCGGTCAGGCGCAGGCGGTAATTGGTGAAAAGATCGACGGCCAGCAGAAAGAACAGCAACATCCCCTGAAAGGCCTGAATTGCCGCCGCAGGCAATCCCAGCCCAAACTGCGCCAACTCGCCGCCGATATAGGTCAGCGCCATCAACAACCCCGCCAGCAAGATGCCCACCGGGTTCAACCGGCCCAGAAACGCCACGATGATCGCAGTGAATCCGTAGCCGGTGTTGAAATCAATGCTCACCTGCCCAGCGGGCCCGCTCACCTCGAACACGCCCGCCAGACCCGCCAGAGTTCCCGAAAGCCCCATGCACAGCAGCACCAGCGCGGTGGGATTTACCCCGGCAAACCGTGCAGCCCTTGGTGCCTGGCCGGCCAGCTTGATCTGAAAGCCAAGGATATGGCGCTGCAACAGGATATAGCCGAAAATCACTGCGATAAAGGCCGCCACAATCCCCCAATGCATTCCGGTGCCGCTGATCAATTCGGGATTATAGGCCGAAGGATAATCCTTGAAGTTCCGGCTGCCCGGAAACCCCGATCCTTCCGGATTGCGCAAGATCCCCAAAGATGCCGCCGCAAGGATATTCTCGGCGACATAGACCAGTAGCAAGCTGACCAAGATCTCGTTGGTGTTGAAATAGGTCTTCAAAACCGCAGGGACCATCGCCCAAAGCCAGCCGCCCAAACCGCCCGCAATCACCATCAGTGGAAACACATACCAATGCGGCTCGGGGTAAAAAGCCAGGCCCACACTCGCGCCAAACAGCGCGCCCATGATATACTGCCCCTCGGCCCCGATGTTCCAGATTCCCGCCCGAAACCCCAATGCCAATCCGGTCGCGATCAAGATCAGCGGCCCGGCCTTGACCAAGAGTTGCGGCCGCGAATAGCCGGCAAATTGCGGGTTGAACAAAGGATCCCAAAAGATCGTGCGGATCGCGTCGAACGGGTTCTTGCCCAGCATCGCAAACATGATGCCACCCGCCACCATCGTCAGCAAGACCGCGACAATCGGCGTGGCGTAAAGCCAGAATCTCGACGGCGTTGGCCGCTTTTCAAGCCTGATCATGATGCACCTGTTCCATTCCATGAGCGCCGCCCATCATCAGCCCGATTTCATCCACCGTCAGCCCCTGCACCGGGCGCGGCGCGGTCAACCGCCCCTCGTTCAGCACTGCAAACAGATCGGAAATCTCCAGCAACTCATCCAGATCCTGACTGATCACCACCACCGCAGCCCCTTCACCCGCCCGGTCAAGGATCGACTGCCGGATTGCCGCCGCCGCCGCCGCATCAACCCCCCATGTCGGCTGGTTGATCACCACCACATCCGGCGATTGGCTCAACTCCCTGCCCACCACGAATTTCTGCAAATTCCCCCCCGACAGTGCCCGCGCCGCTACATGGCTGCCCGGTGTACGCACATCGTAGCGCGTGATGATTTCCTCGGCAAAGGCCTTGGCTCCGGCCCAATCAATAAAGCCGTTCTTGGTCAGATGCTTGCGCACCACACCTGTCAACAGCGCATTCTCCACCAAAGACATGTCCGGCGCCGCCGCATGGCCCAAACGATCTTCGGGCGCGGTCACAAAGCCCAAGGCCCGCCGCTCGTTCGGCCCCAACTGCCCCACCGGCTTGCCCGCCGCCATCACCGCGCGGGCCTCGGCCCGGATTTCCCCCGACAGTGCCAACAGCAACTCGTCCTGCCCATTTCCGGCCACCCCCGCGATGCCCAGAACTTCGCCCTTCGAGACGGTAAAAGTCACACCCTTCAGCGATGTCCCGAAGGGAATCGGAGAAACCGCATTCAGGCCGCGCACCTCCAAAGCAATCGCCGCCCCCGGCCAATCATTGCGCGCAGCACGCTCGGGCGGGGTCAGCACCGCACCCACCATCATCTCGGCCATCTCGCGCGCGGTGCGCTCGCGCGGTGTGCAGGTGCCCACCACCTTGCCGCGCCGCAAGATCGTCGCCTCGTCGCACAGGCTGCGGATTTCTTCCAGCTTGTGGCTGATATACAGGATCGCCGTGCCCTCTGCACTCAACTGCCTCAGGGTCTTGAACAATATCTGAACCTCTTGCGGCGTCAAAACCGAGGTCGGCTCGTCCATGATCAACAGCTTGGGATTCTGTAACAAACAGCGAATGATTTCAACGCGCTGCCGCTCACCTGCCGACAAATCGCCCACCATGCGGAACGGATCCAAGGGCAAGCCGTAATCCTCGGATACCGTCTTGATCCGTGCCGACAACTCCCGCATCGGAGGTGGGTTTTCCATGCCCAAAGCCACGTTTTCGGCCACACTCAGCGCCTCGAACAGGCTGAAATGCTGAAACACCATCGCCACGCCGGCGGCCCGCGCCGCCCGCGGTTCTTGTGGCGCATAGGCGGCGCCGCGCCACTGCATCCGGCCCTTATCGGCCTTGACCAGCCCATAGATCATCTTGACCATGGTGGACTTGCCAGCACCGTTTTCACCGAGCAGGGCGTGAACCTCGCCTTCACGGATCGAGAAACTCACCTCCGAATTGGCGACAACACCGGGATAGGCTTTGGTGATGCCTTCAACAGACAACAGAACCGGGGCGGGCGTGGTCATTGGCTGATCTCCTGCCGGATGAATTGTGGTTTCACCAGAATGTCGGCGGCAACACCGATGGCAATGGCCTGCGGGTGTTTCCCCAGATGTTTCGCGCCAATCGGGCAGCGGATGCGCGCAATCTGCGCCGGTTGATGGCCCAGCGCGGCCAACCTGCTGCGAAACCGCGCCCATTTGCTGTGCGATCCGATCAAACCCGCGCTGGCAAAGCCGTGGCCCAGCAAGCGATGGCACAGATCAAGATCAAGTGCATGCGAGTAGGTCAGGATCAGGTGTTCCGCCCCAACAGGCGCAAGCGCCACTGCCGCCGTCGCTTCCGGCACCGGCAGGGCGCGCACGCCTGCCGGGATCACCGCCGGAAACCGATCCTCGGCCACATCCACCCAGGTGATTTCAAACTCGGGCAAGGGTGCGATCACCGAAACCAGCGCCCGGCCCACATGCCCGGCCCCCCAGATCCAAAGGCCGCGCGAGGGCTTTGCCACCGGCTCGACCATCCAGCCCTGAACCAGTTGCGGTGCGGGGGTGGCCCCCTGAGCCCGCGCGTGATCGAGCAGCCGCTTTACCGCCAACGGCATCGGTGCGCCTGATATCGCGCGCGCAATCACCCCATTATCGGGCACGCCCAAAGCCGCCGAATAAACCTCGGTCACCAAGATCACCGCCCCGCCGCAGCATTGGCCCAAGCCTGGCCCCAATGCCTCATGGTCCAGCCGCAGCCCTCCCGAACCCAGCATCTGCCGCGCCCGGTTTGCTGCCATGAATTCCAAGGCCCCGCCGCCGATGGTGCCCGATTGGCCCGCCCCCCAAACCAGCATTGACGCCCCAACCTCGCGCGGCGACGATCCCGCCACGCTTGCAATCACCACCCGCGCAACCACTCCATGCGCCGCAATGCCGTCATTCAGCGCCAAGACATCAAACATCGCGCTGCCTTTGCACGGCGGCCAGCACCCGCTCGGCTGTCGCAGGTGCATCCAGCGCCACATAGCGTGAGCCATCGCCGCAAGCCGCCACCGCATCCGACAAAGCATAGAACGCCGAAATCCCCAGCATGAGCGGCGGCTCGCCCACGGCCTTGGATTTGCCCACCGTATCTTCGGCATTGGGAATATCCCAAAGCGCCACGTTGAAGATGCGCGGACGGTCCGAACAGGCCGGGATCTTGTAGGTGCTGGGGGCATGGGTGGCCAAATAGCCCTTGTCCGTCCAGACCAACTCCTCGGTCGTCAGCCAACCCGCGCCCTGCACATAGGCTCCCTCGATCTGGCCAATATCAATAGCCGGGTTCAAGGAACTGCCGGTATCATGCAAGATATCCGTGCGCAGAATGCGGTTTTCTCCTGTCAAGGTGTCAATCACCACCTCGGTCACCGCCGCACCATAGGCGAAATACAGGAACGGTCGCCCCTTGCCCTTCACCCGGTCCCAGGTAATTTTCGGCGTGGCATAATAGCCGGTGGACGACAGCGACACCCGCGCCTGATAGGCCAAGGCCACCACCTGCCCAAAGCCATAGGCCTCGCCCGCCGCCCACACCATACCGGCCGCAAAGCGCACCGACGCAGGCTCCACCCCATGCTTGTCGGCAATGAAATCCGCCAGCCGCCCACGAATGGTTTGCGCTGCCGCCCGCGCGGCCATACCGTTCAGATCAGACCCCGAACTCGCCGCCGTGGCCGAGGTATTCGGCACCTTGCCGGTATCGGTCGCGGTGATCTTCACCACCCGCGTATCCACCCCGAACACCCCCGCCACCACTTGTGCCACCTTCTGGAACAGGCCTTGCCCCATCTCGGTGCCGCCATGGTTCAACTGGATCGAGCCATCCTGATACACATGCACCAAAGCCCCGGCCTGATTGAGCCATGTCAGCGTAAAGGAAATGCCGAACTTCACCGGCGTCAGCGAAATCCCGCGCTTCAGGATCGGGCTGGCCTTGTTCCATCTGGCAATCTCGGCCTTGCGCCCGGCATAATCGGCGCTACGCTCCAATTGCGCCACCATTTCATCCGCGATGAAATCCTCCACCGGCATCGCATATGGCGTTTCCTGCGGTTTCACCTGTCTTGAAATATCCCCGCCGGAGGCATCTTGACTTTTACTCTGCGGTTCATAGAAATTCAGTCGCCGCAGCGCAATCGGCTCCATCCCCAAAGCAAAGGCCGCGTGATCCATCACCCGCTCGATCCCGATCAACCCCTGCGGGCCGCCAAAACCACGGTAAGCCGTGGCGCTTTGGGTATTGGTGCGCAAACGGTGGCTCTCGATCCGCGCTGCTGGCAGGTAATAGCAATTGTCGGCATGCAACATCGCCCGATCCGCCACCGGCAAGGACAAGTCTTGCGACCAGCCACAGCGGAACAGGTGCACAAACTCGATGCCCAGAATCTTGCCATCCGCCGCAAAACCGGCGCGATACTCGATCCGCAGATCATGCCGCTTGCCGGTGATCATCATATCATCGTCGCGGTCATAACGCATCTTGCAGGCCCGTCCGGTCGCCCGCGCGGCCAGCGCACAGGCAATCGCCAGCGCATTGCCCTGGCTTTCCTTACCGCCAAATCCGCCGCCCATCCGGCGCACTTCGACCCGCACGCCATGCATCGGCAGATGCAGCGCATGGGCAACCTTGTGCTGCACTTCGGTCGGATGCTGGGT
>JAGPBG010000228.1 GCA_018063485.1 Cypionkella sp. | reverse complement strand
GGAGTGTCCTTGCAAGAGGCCGATCCCTATAACAACGTCATCCGCACCGCCTATGAGGCGATGTCGGCGGTTTTGGGTGGCACCCAGTCGTTGCACACCAATGCCCTGGATGAGGCGATTGCCTTGCCCACCGAGTTCTCGGCGCGGATTGCGCGCAATACCCAGTTGATTTTGCAGGAGGAAACCGGCGTCACCCATGTGGTTGATCCGCTGGCCGGGTCTTACTACGTTGAAAGCCTGACGCATGAATTGGCGGCTGAGGCGTGGAAGCTGATCGAAGAGGTCGAGGCGATGGGTGGCATGACCAAGGCTGTCGCCTCGGGGATGCCGAAATTGCGGATCGAGGAATCGGCGGCGAAGCGGCAGGCGAGGATTGATCGCGGTGATGAGGTTGTGGTTGGGGTGAATAAATACCGTCTCGCCACCCAGGACCCGATCGACATTCTGGATATCGACAATGTGGCGGTGCGCGAGGCGCAGATTTCAAGGCTGAACATGACCAAGGCAGGCCGCGATGAAGCGGCCTGTCAGGCGGCACTGGATGCGGTGACACGCATCGCGGGCCATGATGGCAATCTGCTGGAAGCAGCGATAGCAGCGGCGCGGGCGCGGGCCACGGTTGGGGAAATCAGCATGGCGATGGAAAAGGTGTTTGGTCGGCATCGGGCAGAGGTGAAGACTCTGGCCGGCGTTTATGGCGCCGCCTATGAGGGCGACGCAGGCTTTGCCGCGATCCAGAAAGATGTCGAGGATTTCGCGGTGGAAGAGGGACGCAGACCCCGGATGCTGGTGGTCAAGATGGGGCAGGATGGCCATGACCGCGGTGCCAAGGTGATCGCCACCGCCTTTGCTGATATCGGTTTTGATGTGGATGTGGGGCCGCTGTTTCAAACCCCGGAAGAGGCGGCACAGGATGCGATTGACAACGACGTGCATGTGATCGGGATTTCCAGCCAAGCGGCGGGGCATAAAACGCTGGCCCCGAAACTGGTGCAGGCCCTGCGTGATGCCGGAGCGAGCGAGATTCTGGTGATCTGCGGCGGGGTTATTCCGCAGCAGGATTACCAGTTCCTTTACGACGCAGGAGTGAAGGCGATTTTCGGTCCGGGCACCAATATCCCTTCGGCTGCGGCAGATATCTTGAAACTGATCCGGGCAACGCGGGGCTAGAGCGCGTTGCGTCAAATTGAATTCACCTTGCAACCCGAACGCGTTTGCAGGCGCAATCGCTGCCTCGGGTTGCAAGGTGAATACATGTATCTGATTGAACGCAACGCGCTAAAGGACGAGGTGAATTCAATTTAACGCAACACTCTAAAGCTCGAACTCGTCGCCTCTCAGACCCTCGAGTTTCAACTCCTCGGGGGTCTTGCGGCGGATTATGATATCGCCGTTTTCCAGCTTTTCTGGCGTGTGATAATTGCGGAGGTCATCCACCATCGCCAGCAACTCGCGCAGCTTTGGCTCCACTTCGCCCAAGGCGGTGGTCATGTCTTTCAGCGTCGGTTCCATCTGGCCCATCAGGCCGCGAAACAGCAGTTTCGCGCCCTCTTGCATCAGGCTGACGCCCTCATCGACATCGGCGGCCGGAGGGGTTGCCTCGGTGCTCTGGGCGAAAGCGGCCAGGGGCGACAAGCAAAGCGCAATGGCAAAGATAGAGTGTTTCATCTGATCATTATGCAGCAGAATCAGGTCAGGTTCAAATGAAGGGCAAATCCATCGTTACCGGGAAGTGGTCAGAGGCGGAAAGCAGCGCATCGCGCAACTCGGGCACGGCCATCACGCCCGGATCGTTGAACGGATGCCAGATCCGCCAATCGGGGGTGAGAGCGGCCAAATCTGGCGATACCAGGATGAAATCCAACAAAGCCTCGAAATAGCGCTTTTTCGGCGCCAGCCAGAATCGCGCCGAGGTCGGGGTGACCCCCAGCCGTTTGGACAGGGCCATATTGGCGTGTGGATCGCATAGCCGCCGATCGGCAGTGGCGGTGTGGCCCAGCACCACCTCAAGCCCGGAATGGCCAAACAGCTTTTCATATTCATCAAGGCCGGGGCCGTCGTTGAAATCCCCCATCACCACAAGTTGTCCCGCCTCGGGCAAAATCCGGTCAATGCGGGCGCGCAGCCACAGACATTCGGCAAGCTGCTTGCGGCGATTTTCGATGGAGATGCGGTTGAATTCCTCGGGCGTGGTATGGCCGTGCGGCGCTTTGGATTTCGCATGAACCCCGATAATGCGCAGGTTCTGCCCCCCCGCGGTGGCGATTTTCAATTCCAGCGGAGGCTTTGAAAAGCGCACGATATCCTCTTGCCCATCGCCATCGAGATCAAGCCGAAGTGTGCTGTCAAAGCGGGGAGCTCCGGGGGCGCCGTGGCTTGGGGCTGGCTCGCCTTCGGGGTCATGTATCGCCGTCAGCTTGTCGGGATCATAGAGAAATGCGATTTCCTGTTCGGTTTCCGAAGGGTAGCCGATTATTGCCTTGCGGGTGCGTAGCCCGAAATGCCGCGCAAAATTCTCCAGCGCGGTGACGGTCGAGCGGCGGATATTGGTGTCGGGGGCCTCGATGATCATCACCCCATCGGCATCAAGAGCGGTGAAAACGATGCCCAAAGCGCCCAATTGATCGGCACGGCTGATCCTGAAGCGTGCCGATGGTTCCATATCGGCCAACATCCGGCCCCTGTCGTCAAAAAGCGCGTTGAACCATTCGACATTATAGCTGGCAAGGCGCAGGCGCTCCATCACGCGGCCTGCCTTGCCTGAAGCTCGGCCCAGGCTGCATTGATGGCGATCAGCCGGCGATTGGCCAGTTGCACCGCTTCGGCGGGAACCCCGCGCGCGATCATCCGGTCAGGGTGGCTTTCCTTGACGGCAGCGCGCCATGCCGCACGGGCCTGTTCAAGGCTGGCATCGGCGGCAATGCCCAGCACATCATGTGGATCACGCGCTGCGCCTTCGACAAAGCGGGCGCGCATCAGGGTGAAACAGCGCCGATCCAACCCGAAAATGCGCGCGACATCGGCAAGAAAGGCATCTTCGGCCGGGTGATAGCCGCCGTCGGCCATGGCGATGTGAAACAGGCCTTCCAGCAGATCAATCAACACATTGCGATCATCGGCACAAAGGGCGACGCCTTCTGTGTTGAACAGGGCCGCAGCCTTTCTGGCATAGGTCTGATAGCCTGCCACATCTTGTCGGGCGAGGTTGAACACGCGCGCAGCGTTTTTTTCTTCCTCGGGCGGGATGGTGAAAATCTGGCGAAAGGCGTAAACTTCATCTCGGGTCACATTGCCGTCGGCCTTGGCCATCTTCGCGCCCAAAGCGATCATCGCGATGGTGAAACCAACCGAGCGTTCAGGCGCGGGGGCGGAGCGCAGGCGATCGAAAACAGCCGTCAGCCCCTCGCCTGAGACAAGGGCGGCAAGGGCGTCGGATATGCGCGACCAAAGTGACATTCGCCCAGCATATAGCGGCAAGGGCGGCTTGTCAGGTGAGGAATTTCTGCATCAGCACAAGGTCGATAAAGCGCCCGAATTTGCGGCCGGCTTCGGGGATCGTGGCAATTTCACGATAGCCGATTTTGGCATGAAAGGCACGGGCGGCGGTGTTTTCGGCGCTGATACCGGCGATCATCTGATGCGCCCCTGCCGTTTTGGCATGGGCCTCAATCGCAGTCATGAGAGCGCGGCCGATGCCTTTGCCGTGGCTGGCACGCGCAAGGATGATGGTGTGTTCCATGCAACTTGAATAGCCAGAACCTGCACGAAACTGGCTATAGGTCACAAATCCTTGCAGGGCCTGGTTGTCACAGCATAGCAGGACGGCATGGCCAGAGGCCTGCCTCGTTTCGATCATGTGCTCGATATCTTGAGTGGATTTTTCAACCGGGTTGAAGGTGACGATACTGTCCCGAATCCATGGGTTCCAGATTTGGGCGATGGCTTTGGCGTCCTGAACGGTCGCTGCGCGGATCATCGCAGGGTTCGCGGTCCGTTGGGGGTGGAGAAATGCGCCGAGATAGACTTGGCCGGGCCATGGTGGAACGTAACACGCGGATCGGAAAACAGGGGCGCCATAAGAGCTTGCAGTGTATCGGCCTTGGGGTGAGAGATAATCAACTCTGTCAGCCGGATGCCGCTTTCGGGCAAGGCCGCAGCCGGGTGCAGACTGCCTTCCCATTGGATCAGGGCCGGGAAAGCGTTGTCGAACGGCAACTTGCCATCGGCGGGCACTGCCATTTGCCAACGGTAATCCCCCCGCTGCAAAGCCACGGGTTTTCCGGTGCCTTCAGGGCACTTGGTTAGATCAGAGTCTAGATTTTCCGAACTTAAAATCCAGTTTGTCAGCTGAGGACCTCCCGAAAAATTGTCTAAATCGAACCATCTGGGCCATTTTGGACGTTCGGCGTCCGGGTCAATTGCAATCACTTCAAGGTAAAGATCCCCCATCCCCAACAGCCGGTTATGGGTGGCCATATGCGGGTGCTGGCCGCCACCGGCCATGGTTACGCCCAAAGTGTGTTCGACAAAGGCCACGCCATGGGCCAAAGTGTCGGCAGCGATCGCGATGTGGTCAAGGTGCAACATCA
>JAGPBG010000227.1 GCA_018063485.1 Cypionkella sp. | reverse complement strand
CTGACCGCTTGCGTCCCGGCGCGATTGAGGCGGTGAAGGCGATCAAGGCTCAAGGGCGCGATATCAGGTTGATTTCCGGTGATGTGGCGGGCGCGGTTGCCGCGCTGGCCAAGCGTTTGGGGATCGAAGATTGGACGGCGGGGGCGTTGCCCGCCGAGAAGGCCGCTGCGGTGGCGGCGTTGAGCGAGGCGGGTCACCGGGTTTTGATGGTGGGCGATGGGCTGAACGACACGGCGGCGTTGGCGCGGGCGCATGTATCCATTTCCCCGGCGACAGCGCTTGATGCGGCGCGGGTGGCGTCGGATATCGTGCTTTTGGGGCAGGACATGGCCCCGATTGGCGATGCTTTGCGGATTGCCGGGCAGACCAAGCGGCGGATTTTACAGAATTTCGGGATTTCGGCGCTGTATAATGTGGTTGCAGTGCCGCTGGCCTTGGCCGGGTTCGCCACGCCCTTGGCGGCGGCGCTGGCGATGTCACTGTCGTCGATCACGGTATCCCTGAACGCGCTGAGGCTGAAGTAATGGAGATTCTGACAATCCTGATCCCGGTCTCGCTGTTTCTCAGCGCGGTGGGGCTGGTGGCGTTTTTCTGGGCGATGAAATCGCGGCAGTTTGATGACCCAAAGGGCGATGCCAACCGGATATTGACCAAGGAATTTGACGACAGGCCGAAGTAGCGATCAGGCGCGGCCTGCTGTCGGCGACAGTAACAGCGGATCAATCCCCATCGAGCGCAGCGCCTTGATCCATTTGCTGCCGTCATCTTCGGAAAACACCAATGCCGCCTCGGGATCAGCGGTTAACCAGTCATTGCGAGCGATTTCGGCTTCGAGTTGGCCACTGCCCCACCCCGAATAGCCCAAGGCCAAAAGCGCGCGATCCGGGCCGCGCTCATTCGCCAGGGCTTCCAGAACGTCGAGCGTCGCGGTCATGCCAAAGCCTGCCGCAAGGTTTTGGGTGGACGGCCCGCCGATATAGTCATCCGAATGCAGCACGAAGCCTCGGCCACGCTCAACCGGGCCGCCGAAATGCACCCGGATATCGCGCCCCCGGGGTGAGGCGATGTCAAGTTGATCCAGCAGTTTTGCAAAGCTGAGATCGGGGATGATCTTGTTGACGATCAACCCCATCGCGCCATCCTCGCTATGGGCACAGATCAGAATCACCGCATGTTCAAAGCGCGGATCCTGTAATCCGGGCATGGCGAGCAGAAGTTTTCCGGTAAGATTCATCGACGCTTTCCTTGGCCTTGGATATGTGCTCAATTTGGGGCTGTGGCGGCCAAGTCTCAAGGGGGATCATTGCAGACCTCTCGCCAGAACGTGATTTCCTATTGCGGGCATCTTGGGTATCTTGACGCCATGAGATATCGCTTCACATCCCTGGCCGTGATCATGGGTCTGTCTTCTGGCCCCGCCTTGGCCGAAATTCCTTCAAATGTGGTGAGCGGCGAGGTTCTGCCCGGCTGGCAGATGAAAAACGGGCATCACATGGCGGGGTTGAGCCTTTCATTGGCACCGCAGTGGAAAACCTATTGGCGCGCGCCGGGGCAGGCGGGAATACCGCCGTTGTTCGATTGGTCGGATTCGCAGAATGTGGCCTCGGTGCGGGTGCATTGGCCCAGTCCGGTGGTGTTTCATACCAACGGGTTGCAGACGGTTGGCTATCACGACGGCGTGGTTTTGCCGCTGGAGGTGGTGCCACGCGATGCGCGCAAGCCGGTGCATCTGCGGGCGCGGGTCGATATGGGTGTGTGCAAGGATGTGTGCATGCCCTTTGTGCTGGATGTGGCGGCTGATCTGGCCGCGCCCGGTGCGCCTGACGGGCGGATCAAGGCGGCGTTGAAGGCGCAACCGAGTTCCGGTGCCGAGGCGGGACTGACGGCGATGTCCTGCGTGGTGGACCCGATTGAGGATGGGGTGCGGATCACGGCGACCATGGCCCTGCCCATGCGCGGCGAGGAAACCGTGGTATTCGAAGCATCTGACCCTTCGATCTGGATCGGCGAGGCTGAAACCTCGCGCAAGGGAGACCAGTTGATCTCAGTCACCGAAATGGTTGCAGATTCGGGGCAGCCCTTCGCGCTGGACCGCTCGGGCGTGAAGGTTTCGGTGCTGGGTGCCGGGAAGTCGGTTGAAATATCCGGCTGCCCTGCGCCTTAGAGCCGCGCCTTTAGCGACAGCAAATCCGCCCAGGCTTCGCGTTTGGCGGCGGGATGTTTCAGCAACCAGCGCGGGCTGAGCATCGGCAGAACCGGGATACCCAAAGCCGTGCCCCATTGACCGCGAAGGCGCTGGATACCACTGGTTTGCAAGACCATCTGACAGGCTGCGTTTCCCATCACCACAATGAATTCCGGGCTGGCAAGCTCGATATGGCGATGAACGAAGGGTGCGAGCAGGGCCAGTTCCTGCGCTGAGGGATCGCGGTCAAGCGGAGTGGGCCAAGGCAAAGCGCTGGCAAGATAAAGCGCGCGGGCAGGGTCGGGGGTGTCACGCGACAGGCCGATGGCTGCAAACATGCGGTCAAAGAGGGTGCCTTCAGGGCCTTGGAACGGCAGGCCGGCAAGATCTTCGACGCGGCGGGGGGCATCACCTAGAACCATCACGCGGGCAGTCGGGTTACCTTGGGCAAAGATCGTATTGCGCGCGCCGCGTTTAAGTTCGCAGCGGTCAAAGGCCAGAAGGGTTTCGTGCAGGGCGTCAATACTGGTGGCTGCGCCCGCAAGGCGGGTGGCTTCGACCGTAACATCCATTTGCGGCCGGGCGGCAGGAGCAATGACAGGGGACTTGTCGGCTTTGACCATCGGCACCGAACTTTCGACCTTTTCGGGCAGATCGTAGCGGTTCAGCGGCGACTCACCGATGAAATCAGTGACCCCCACCTCGTAATGCCATTCCAGTGCGGCAAGAGCGGCGTGCCAGCCCTCGGCGGTTGGATCAAGAATATCGGCGGCGATTCCCATGGCGGGCAAACTAGGCCTTGGCGGCGGATCGGACAACCCGGCTTGTCGGGCGCGCCCGCGCTTTCTATAAGCAGGAAACGCCCGCCGATGGAGAGACCATGACCTTTCGCGCCCGTCACCTTCTTGGCATCGAACAGCTTAGCCCGCAGGACATCACCACGATCCTTGATCTGGCGGATCGCTATGTCGATCTGAACCGGCGCACCATCAAGCAATCGGATGCGCTGGCGGGGCTGACGCAGATCAACATGTTCTTTGAAAACTCGACCCGCACACAGGCCAGTTTTGAGTTGGCTGGCAAGCGGCTTGGGGCCGATGTGATGAATATGAGCATGGGCTCGTCATCGGTGAAAAAGGGCGAGACGCTGATTGATACCGCGATGACGCTGAACGCGATGCACCCCGATTTGCTGGTGGTGCGGCATGGGGCCTCGGGCGCGGTGAACCTGCTGGCATCGAAGGTTAATTGCGCGGTGCTGAATGCGGGCGACGGGCGGCACGAGCATCCGACGCAGGCGTTGTTGGATGCGCTGACCATCCGCCGCGCCAAAGGGCGGATTCAACGGCTGACCGTGGCGATCTGCGGCGATATCGCCCATAGCCGGGTGGCGCGCAGTAACCTGATCTTGCTGGGCAAGATGGAAAACCGTATCCGCCTGATTGCGCCGCCAACCCTGATGCCTGCGGGTGTGGGCGAGTTTGGCTGCGAGTTGTTTGATGACATGCGTGCGGGGCTGGAAGGTGCGGATGTGGTGATGATGCTGCGGCTGCAAAAAGAGCGGATGGACGGCGGGTTTATCCCCAGTGAGCGCGAGTATTATCACCGCTTCGGGCTGGACGCCGAAAAGCTGCGCTTTGCCAAGCCTGATGCCATCGTCATGCACCCCGGCCCGATGAACCGCGGCGTCGAGATTGACGGCGAATTGGCCGATGACATCAACCGTTCGGTGATTCAGGATCAGGTTGAGATGGGCGTGGCCGTGCGCATGGCTTGCATGGATCTGCTGGCGCAGAACCTGCGCGCCGAGCGTGGCCGCAAGATCCTGGGGATGATGGCGTGACCGGGGCGGACTTGCATGCATATTTGCGCCCGAACGAACGCTTGCTTTGGCAAGGAGCACCGGTTCCCGGTTGGCACCAGCGCGGCAAGTCCCTGTTCCTGATGGCTTTCGGATTGCCCTTTCTGGTCATCGCGGTGTCACTTCTGATCTACGCGCTGGCACAATTGCCAAAGGCCGGATCCTTGGCTGACGCGGGCTTGGCGATCTTTCTTATGGCCTTCGCGATCCCTTTCGGCGGGATCGGAGGCTTCCTTGTCTTTGGCCCTTTCATCGACGCGCGCAGTGCCGCCCGCGACATCCGCTATGCACTGTCTGACCGCGCGGCCTATGTCGTGCGCAGCCGACCTATCCGCAGCCTCAGGGTTTATCCGATCTTGCCCAGCACCGCGCTGGAGCTGGAGCGGGGTAAGCGGGCCGACACGGTCTGGGTTCATGCACGTCTGGAGCGAGACTCGGACGGCGACCTTGGAACCATCAAGGCGGGCTTTGAAAACATCGCCGAAGGTGAAAAGGTCTATCACCTGATCCGCGACCTGCAGGGGAGGACCGACACATGACCCCTGATCAAGAC
>JAGPBG010000226.1 GCA_018063485.1 Cypionkella sp. | reverse complement strand
G
The DNA here is from genome assembly GCA_018063485.1 of Cypionkella sp. Classification (GTDB taxonomy): domain Bacteria; phylum Pseudomonadota; class Alphaproteobacteria; order Rhodobacterales; family Rhodobacteraceae; genus CBDUEF01. The sequence continues at coordinate 4,612 of JAGPBG010000226.1, read as the reverse complement.
CCTAACCCATCAGAAACTGCGCGTGGTAGAAAGTTGCGCTATGCGTCGCATGGGCTTCGGTTCAAGTTGGAAGGTGCCAACGAAACGGTTCCATAATTTGTTCAAAGAGTTGGCCGAGCCGTCATCGACGAAGATGATGGACCCATAGAGGGACCCGATAGTGCAGAGTGGTCTTTTGGAACCATTCGTCGCGATGTCGGGTCGCTACACATAGACAGTCTAACCAGCCTGGCGAGCGACCTTGCGCGAAGAGATTGTATTGCGATCCACCCTGTCGGCGGGTGGTGGAAGGACGGAAAGCGGGTCGATCCGGCAAATTGTGTCGCTAGGTATGGTCTGGTCGTAGAGATCGAGTCACACAATGAGGACGTGGACCTTTATACCGAAATCGCTCAGAAGATTAGGGTTCCGGTCGAGGTTGGGGTTTGATTTGTTGGGGTCCGCGCTGTGAGCAATGCGTTCAGCCAAGCCGCCCGAATTCGGGCGTTCATCATCGATCACTTCTTGCAGCCAGCGATATCCCGAGGTGAAACGAGTTTCGATATCAGAGCGGGAGACATCCACCGACTTATGGGGTTGTCCAATGCAATGCCTGCCGTTTGCAGCGCCCTGGGGGGCAAAAGCTAACGGAACTGGCGAGACTTGAGGTGGTTGGCATTCTGCCTGTAACCCATTGATCTTAATGAGCCTGAAAATGCTTAGGTTGGAGAATTTCTCCAATCTTTTCAACAGCGAACAGGGGTCTCCAAAACCGAGGGTCGTGGGTTCGAGTCCCCCAACTCCTGCCAAGCCTTTTCAATGATTTGAAACGTGTTCCTGTTGGGGTGGGCTTGGTAAGTTGGCAGCTTGCTTGGGAACTCCAGTTCCGGCTTCACGCGCAGCATGAGCCAATAACAGGCTTTGCGAATGTTGGTGAAGATCGAGTGGATCGAGAGCGTGCCCTTGGAGCGATACCAAAGCACAAGAGTCGCGGCCAAGGCACCAGCAGATATGATTGCGGAATCGAGCAAGCGGACCTGAAGACCATCGACCAGATTGTCGTTGATCAACGTGGCGACGATGCTGATCAACACAACCGACAGCCAGCAAGGCGCAGGAACATAGCGCTTTTGCGCGAGCTGCCAGACAAGCGCCAGGGCCAGGACCCCTGACTTGATCAGTGAAGTCATCGTCAGGCCAAGGTCCAATTTCCTGTTGAGATAATCGGCGGCGCTCGCCCGCATCGGTACAGCCATCAGCTTGATAAGCCAGAAATCGGGGTGACTTTGGGAACCCGGTTGCAAACCGCGTCGGGGATATCGCCTGAGGGGGCTGACATAGGACTTTCCTATTGATTTCCGGGGGATGGGAACGGTCGCCTCGATAATGCCCCGGCATTCAGGCTCAGTTGCGCCTCAATACCTGGAAAGCTGCAAAAGCCGGTGAGGAAAACCGGCAGCCCAGGAACTGGTCATCGAAGGTAACGTGAAGCTGCGCGAAGGTGCCTTGGAGAAACCGGCGCAAGATGTCACCAAGAAATTTCTTGGCCTATGATTACACTGTCCGGGGCAGCCGTAAGGCAAAGACGATCTTCATTCCCGCAGATGTATTCAAGGCGGAACGCTCACGCAATCCCGACGGCGACCCGTGTTATTGACTCATGCTGCGGGTGAGCGGGACATCTGACCGAACGGCAGGCCAGGCAGCTTTACAAAAACCCGGACGCGCTGCACCAAGGATGATTGTGGCAAAATTGTGAATAGTCTATAAAATGCAGATGCTTAACTGGCCCGTAAGCCTGTTTGTGTAGAACCGGACTTGGGTGAAAAACATGGGTGTGTGGATGGTTGGGCAATCAAATGTCGCACCAGTCATCATCAAGCGGAAGAAGATCATTCAGGCAAGTGCACACCACGGTGGGGCGTGGAAAGTTGCCTATGCTGATTTTGTGACGGCCATGATGGCCTTCTTCATGCTGATGTGGCTGTTGAATGCGACAACGGAAAAACAACGCAAGGGAATCGCGGACTATTTCAGTCCGACGATTCCGATGAGCCGCATTTCAGGCGGCGGCGACGGGGCATTTGGCGGCGATTCGATCTTTTCCGAGCAAACCCTGGCCAAGAACGGGACTGGCGCCTCCAGTGAGCGTGCCAGCGCCGAAGATAAGGCAAAGGGCGATTCCGGTCAGGCCGAACAAAAGGCCATCGCCGAAGTTCAGCAGGCGCTGACCGCGCATGGCGGTGAAAGCATGACGATGGAGCGGATGCTGCGCCATGTGGTGACCAAAGTGACGGATCAGGGTCTGGTGATCGAGATTTTCGACACCGCCGAGGAGTCTTTGTTTAGTGAAGGCACCGCTGATCCCTCGGGAATCACGCGCAAACTGGCGCAGCTCTTGGCGCAGGTGTTGGCGCTTGCCAGCAATCAAATCGCGGTCGAGGGCCATTTGCGCAGCTATCCGATCACCTTGAAGGACAATCCGACTTGGGATCTGTCCGCCCAACGCGCGCAGATCGCGCGCCAACTGATTGAAAAAGCTGGGCTTTCGACGGAAAGGATGTCACGAATCACTGGCCATGCTGATCGAAAACCGCTGACAGCCGATCCCAGCGCGATAAGGAATAACCGGATCGAAATCATTCTTTTGCGCAAGGATCGCTGAATGAATCGGCAAAATTTTAGCTGTTAGGCCGATATTAAGGGCCGTGATGCAAGTTGCTCTCATCTGCGGCCAATGCTCCAGAAGGGACCAATTGATGACAATCTCCTCTTCGCTGAATGCGGGGGTGGCGGGCTTGAACGCCAATGCCAACCGACTATCGACGATTGCCGACAATATCGCCAATTCGTCAACTTATGGCTATAAACGCGCTTCAGCGGATTTTCATTCAGTGGTGATCCACGGCAATTCCAAGGCCACCTATTCGGCCGGTGGCGTGCGGGTGACCAACATGCGGCTGATTGATGATCGTGGCCCGCTGATTGCCACCTCGAACCCGACTGATCTGGCAATTGACGGCCGCGGGTTTATCCCGGTGACAACCATCGGGGTGTTGAATGGGCAGGATCAATCCTATCCGATCTCGCTGGCCACCACCGGTTCATTCCGCCCGGATGCTGATGGTGTCTTGCGGACTGAAACCGGGCAAGTGCTGATGGGCTGGCCCGCCAATCCTGACGGCACGATGAACAGCTTTCCACGTGATACGATGGCCTCGCTGCAGCCAGTGCGGATTAACGCCAACCAATATGTCGGCAACCCTACGTCGCAGATGAAGCTGGGGGTCAATCTTCCGGCCACGGCCAGCATGGCGGGGGCGAGTGGCACGGCTTATGATCTTACCGTCGAGTATTTCGGCAATCTGGGCACCTCGGAATCGCTGGATTTCAAGTTCACCCCGATCATTCCGGCGAGCGGGGCGTCAAACTCCTGGACGGTGACGATCAGCGACAGCGCCACTGGTGGGGCAGTTGTGGGGGAATATACGCTGAATTTTGATCCCAGCCAAAGCAATGGCGGCACACTGGCCTCGGTTTCCACCATATCCGGCGGGCCCTATAATCCGTCCGATGGCACCATCGCGCTGGCCTTGGGTGGCGGAACGATCAATCTGGACATCGGCAAGCCCGGCGAGCCGAACGGCATGACCCAGCTTTCTGCAACATTCGCGCCGGTGTCGATCAGCAAGAACGGCTCGCCCGTGGCCAGCCTGACTTCGGTTGAGGTGGATGAGAAGGGTTCACTTTTCGCCGTCTATGATCAGGGGTTCAGTCGCCGGATCTACCAGATTCCGGTGATTGATGTGCCCAACCCGAACGGGTTGATTGCGCTGAACAACCAGACCTATCAGGTATCGCCCAGTTCTGGTGCGTTTTACATGTGGGATGCCGGTGATGGGCCGACCGGGGCGTTGATCGGCTTTTCGCGTGAGGAATCTTCGACCGATGTGGCGGCAGAACTGACGCAACTGATCCAGACGCAACGCGCCTATTCGTCGAATGCCAAGGTGATTCAGACTGTGGATGAGATGTTGCAGGAAACCACCAACATCAAACGGTAATGGGGGCATGAATGAGTATTTCTGCAAGTCTTTCCAGTGCCTTATCCGGCCTTACAGCGGCATCACGCCGGGCCGAGGTGGTGTCGTCCAATATCGCCAATGCGATGACCGAAGGGTATGGCCGCCGCGAATTGGTGGTGTCCGCCCGTTCTGTCGGATCAAGCGGTCAAGGTGTGCAAGTGGTCGGTGTCATCCGGCAGGCCGATCTTGCGGTGATCAATGACCGCCGCCGCGCACAGGCCGAAGCCAGCGATCAGGGCCAGCGCGCCGGTGCATTGTTGCGGATTGATAGCAGTCTTGGCGCGCCCGACGACGCCTCATCCTTGACTGCCCGCGTTGCCGCCCTTGAAAGCGCGCTGATCGCCGCCACTGCGCAACCGGCGTCTGAGGCTCGTCTGTCACAGATTGCCGAAACCGCGCGTGGGATCGCGGGTAAGTTCGGGGCCATCACGGCAGATATTCAGGCATCGCGCACGGCGGCCGATAATCAGATCAAATCCGAGGTGGATCAGGTCAATGCTGCACTGTCGCGGATTGCCGATCTGAATGCCAAGGTGCGGGCTACCGCA
>JAGPBG010000225.1 GCA_018063485.1 Cypionkella sp. | reverse complement strand
ATATTGGGCAAGGTCAATCGCGGTGGCGTGGTCAGCCCATTCTTCAAATCCTTGTGCCGCTGCCCCAGAATTTGCAGATCCAGCGTCAGTACCAGCGCCGAGCATCTGGCCGCCCGTGCCCGCTCGATGATCGCATCGACGAACTCCTGGTCTTTAATCACATAAAGCTGAAACCAGAACGGCGTAGGCGAGTGCTCGGCCACATCCTCGATCGAGCAAACCGACATGGTGGACAAGGTGAAGGGTACACCAAAAGCCGCCGCCGCGCGTGCCGCTTTGATCTCACCATCGGGGCTCTGCATGCCGGTGGAGCCTACCGGCGCCAGTGCCACCGGCATTGCCACCTTTTCCCCGATCATGGTGGTTTCGCTCGTCCGCCCGGTCAGATCGCGGGCAACCCTTTGACGCAGGCGGATTTTAGCGAAATCCGATGTGTTCTCGCGAAAGGTCTGCTCGGTGTAAGAGCCGCTTTCGCAATAATCATAGAACATCTTCGGCGTGCGCCGGGCGTAGATCTTTTTCAGGTCGTCGATGGTGGTGATCACGGTCATGGCGCGCCCAAAGCTGAAATTGGTTATTTCCTATTGCCAATTTCCCCAATCAAGGCAAGCGCATAATTGCCGCGGTGTCAGGTCGGTTGAGAGAACCTTCGGTCAGGCACGCTCCCTTCTTGACAGACCGTGGCGCATGTTGCCGCCGCAGGCAAGCGGGGGTTTCACACCCCCGCACCCCCGTGGGATATTTTTCAGACAGATGAAAGGCACAGATCAGGCAGAATGGGCCCCCTTGGCGAGGGAGGCCACAAAGGACAACACTTCAGCCGTGGATTTTCCAGCGGCGATCTGGCCCACAATGGCCGACCCCACCACGCAGCCATCGGCCACGTTTGCGATGGTTTTTGCCGCCTCGGGGGTGTTTATGCCAAAGCCGACAATGACAGGCAGATCGGTAGAGCGCTTGATACGGGCAACTTCGGGGCCAACCTCGCCCGCCTGGGCCGCCGCCGCCCCGGTGATGCCGGTAACCGAGACGTAATAGACAAATCCCGAGGTGTTTTGCAGCACTTTCGGCAAGCGTTTGGCGTCGGTGGTGGGGGTGGCAAGGCGGATGAAGTTGAGGCCAGCGGCTTGGGCGGGCAGACAGAGCTCTGCATCTTCCTCGGGCGGAAGATCGACGATGATCAACCCGTCAATCCCGGCTTCGGTTACCTGCACAAGGAAAGTGTCGACGCCGCGCGAATAGATCGGGTTGTAATAGCCCATCAACACGATCGGGGTGGTGGCATCACCTTTGCGGAAATCGCGCACCATTTGCAAGGTTTTGTCCAGCGTCATCCCCGCTTCAAGCGCACGCTGCCCGGCAAGTTGGATCGTCGGACCATCGGCCATCGGATCGGTAAACGGCAAACCCAACTCGATGATATCCACGCCGGCCGCCGGCAGGCCCTCCATCACCGCAAAAGACGCCGCCACATCTGGATCGCCCGCCATGATATAGGCCACAAAGGCTTTTTTGTCGGCCTTGCGCAGCCGTGCGAACGTCTCGTCGATTCTGGTCATGATCCGGCCCATCCTTGCAACTATCTCAGGCATTGCACGTGCAGGGGCGGAAAATCAATGCCCTGCCCCATTTCATCTGTCCGAAAAATATCCCCGCCGGAGGCTCCTGCCCTCCCAACCGCGCGATGTTGATCACCATCCCCACCCTTGACCGCGCACGCCCTTCCCCCTATGCCGCAAGCGTTCAGCCAAAGGGGTGCGAAGATGGGGTTCAAGATGGGTATTGTTGGCTTGCCGAATGTCGGCAAATCGACCCTGTTCAATGCGCTGACCCGCACGGCCGCCGCACAGGCGGCGAACTTTCCATTTTGCACCATCGAGCCGAATGTCGGTGAAGTGGCTGTCCCTGATGCACGGCTGGACAAGTTGGCGGCGATTGCGGGCTCCAAACAGATCATTCCGACGCGGATGACCTTTGTGGATATTGCAGGCCTCGTGCGCGGAGCCTCCAAAGGCGAAGGCCTTGGCAACCAGTTCCTTGCCAATATCCGCGAATGTGATGCTGTGGCGCATGTGCTTCGCTGCTTTGAGGATGGCGACATCACCCATGTCGAGGGTCGGATAGATCCGGTGGCTGATGCCGAAACCATTGAAACCGAGCTGATGCTGGCCGATCTGGAAAGTGTCGAGCGTCGACTGGCCGGCTTGGCGCGCAAGCTGAAGGGCGGCGACAAGGATCTGGCCGATCAGGACCGTTTGCTGCGCTTGGCGCTGGCTGTGCTGGAGGCCGGCAAGCCTGCGCGAACCGTGCAAGTGGCGGCGGATGACGAAAGGCAATGGCGGATGTTGCAGTTGCTGACTGCCAAACCGGTGCTTTTCGTCTGCAACGTTGAAGAAGCATCGGCTGCCAGTGGCAACAGCCAATCGGCGCGGGTGGCTGCGATGGCAGCCCAGCAAGGCGCGGGATCAGTGGTGATCTCGGCCCGGATCGAGGAAGAAATCAGCCAGTTGGCCGAAGACGAGGCTGCAATGTTCCTTGAGGAAATGGGCCTGCACGAAGCCGGGCTCGACCGGTTGATCAAGGCGGGCTATGCGCTGCTGGGGCTGCAAACCTATTTCACCGTCGGACCGAAAGAGGCTCGGGCCTGGACAATCGAGCAGGGCACTTTGGCCCCTCAGGCAGCAGGTGTGATTCACGGCGATTTCGAACGGGGATTCATCCGGGCCGAGACCGTGGCCTATGACGATTACATCGCGGGCAAAGGCGAGGCCGGGGCCAAGGAGGCGGGGAAGTTCCGCGTTGAGGGCAAGACCTATGAAGTCAAGGATGGTGATGTCCTGCACTTCCTGTTCAACGGCTAAACCGGGCACCGCACAGACAACTGCTCCGGACTCAATCAGGTCCACCAGATGCCGACGGCGGCCCCGTCGGCGCGGCAGTTCTGGCGCGGGCGGTGGATCTGAGCCAATACCGCCGGCACGGCTGCCTCGGCAAGGCCGGGCCGATCGGAACAGAACATCGCGGTCGATAATATGGCTAAGATCGCGCTGGCCTTTGGCGTGCCTGCCAGCAGGCTGATCGAAGAAAAATGAACTGGACCTGCACTTCGTCGAGGGGTCAACTGTCTCGGCAATGCAAAACGGGCATTCCTGATCAAAGGTCATTGGAGGGCTTTGCTCAAGGGCTTGGTTCTGGCAATGTTCTTGCTTGTGAGCCCCTGTCCCCGATTCTGGATCAGACCATGTGCAACCTCTATTCACAGACCAAAAGCCAAGACGCGATGCGGCACATCTTTGACGATGTTGCCAATGATGATGAAGTTCTCGACGACGAAACAGGTAACTTGCCGCCGATGCCCAGCATCTACCCGGACTATCTCGCTCCGATCATCCGGCACGGTACAAATGGCGGCTGGCAGTTGACCACCGCTCGCTGGGGGATGCCGACACCGCAAGTATTTTTGGCGGGCAAGCGCACCGATCCGGGCGTGACCAATATTCGCAATGTTGCCTCTCCACATTGGAAACGCTGGTTGGGCGTTCAGCACCGCTGCCTTGTGCCCTTCACCAGCTTTTCAGAAATCGACAGCCGTCCCGGCGCGCCGCGCAACCATCCGGTTTGGTTTGCCCTGGGGCAAGATCGACCTTTGGCTTTTTTCGCGGGTATCCGCACGGAATGGACCTCGGTACGCAAGCTCAAGGAAGGCGAGGTAACGGCAGAGCTATTCGGCTTTCTGACCTGCGCCCCTAACCGTGAGGTGGCTTTCGTCCATCCCAAAGCCATGCCCGTGATCCTGACCAGACCAGAGGAATGGCGGCGCTGGCTGACCGCGCCCGTGGCGGATGCGTTGCAATTACAGCTTCCCTTACCGGACGGGGTGTTGCAAATCGTGGCGGAAGGTGTGCGTGAAGATGCGGCTTGAAACTGCATCTGGTGATGCCCTTAGCCTTCTGCAAAGGCGCGTCCATGAGGCCGATGGCCGGGGGCGGCGGGCCTTTGCGTTGTTTCAGGCAGCGCGGCATCCGGGCGCGTTGGTGTGGGTTTTGCCCTCCCATGCCCCCGATCTGCCGATGCTGCGCGGCCTGCCCGCCGATGTTGGCGCGCGGCTGCATCTGCTGCGGCCTGTGGGCGAGATCGACCTGCTCTGGTGTGTTGAAGAAGCGTTGCGCAGTGTTCCCGTCAGTCTCGTCATTGCAGAGCCGGAAAAGCCCCTGTCGCTGACCGCTGGCCGCCGCTTGCAACTCGCCGCAGAGGCGGGACGCACCACAGGTCTGATGCTTATCCGCCAAGATGCCGGAAGCAACGCCACAGAAAGTCGCTGGAATTGCCAATCGGTCGCCAGCGCGGCTCCGGACTCGACACTGCATCAATGGTCCATTAAAAAGAACAAAAGCGGAACATTGAAAAGCTGGATTGTGAACTGGAATGGCGCGTCGGCTGCTTTCCATATGGTTTCCGAGGCTCGCAAGCGACACGAGCCTACGGAACAGGCCCATTGAGGGGCCATTTGCCCTGACCCATCGGTCGGGTAATGCCGATCATCTGCATTGTGTGAACACTGCCGCCATCGCACGGGGCCTCAAGACGGGTATGGCCTTGGCCGACGCCCGCGCGAT
>JAGPBG010000224.1 GCA_018063485.1 Cypionkella sp. | reverse complement strand
GAACATGGGGTTCCTGATATTACCCCTGTGATGCAGGCGTTTTCAGCAACGCTTGAGGCCAAGGCCCCGATGGCAGAGGTTGAGGCGGCACTGGCAGCGGTAAGTGCTGCAGTCGCAGCAGCGCAGGCCCCTGAAAGTGGGAATTTGAGCGTTCGAACCGAGGCACTTGCGCGCTTGGTCAAGGCTTCGGCCAGCGAATATGGCGGCAGCATTGAAAATGGCGAAGTCAGCGACGTGATGGCCTATCATGAGTCGCATGCCTTCCTTGAGGTGGCGCGGGTGCTGGCCGAAGGTTTGCAGAAAGAAGCCGCCAGCGAAAAAGCCGCAACCCGGATTCTGGATGCCCTGAAAGGTGCGGATGAGGCCTTTGGCGACATCAGCAAGCCCGAGGTAAAGGCGAATGACCCGGCGATCCTGCTGGCGGTGGCGGCCCGAGTGGAACTTATCGCCTCATCAGTGCGCTAGCCATGATGCTGGTCATAGAGAACCTGATCACTCCGGTGGAAGCACAGGTGCTGCGAGAGGCCGCGGCAGATCTGGCCTTTGATGACGGACGCAAGACGGCCGGGCGTTTTGCTGTGACGGTGAAAGCGAATGATCAGGCCAGCCCCTCGTCCGAACTGGATGCGGTGCTGGCCAAGGTAGGTGCGGCACTGGCGGGCAACACGGTGTTTCGCTCTGCCGCGCGCCCAAAAGCACTGACCCGATTGATCCTCTCGCGCTATCGGCAGGGGCAGACCTATGGGCTGCATGTGGACGATGCCTTGATGCAGGGGATACGAACTGATCTGTCGTTCACACTGTTTCTGGCCGAACCCGCCAGCTATGACGGCGGGGCACTGATCATCGAGGACAGTTTTGAAGCACGGGCGATCAAGCTGAACCCCGGCGATATGATCCTTTATCCATCGACCACCCTGCACCGGGTTGAAGAGGTGACACGGGGCGAGCGCCTGGCGGTGGTTGGATGGGCACAAAGCCTCATCCGTAGCGCCGATCAGCGCGAAATCCTGTTCGATCTGGACCGGGCCATCGACACGATTCATACCCAAGACGGCAAATCGACGTTATGCGACAGTCTGACCAAGACAAGATCAAACCTGTTACGTCTATGGGCGGAACCTTAGAGCGCGTTGTGCCAAATTGAATTCACCTCGCAACCCGAACGCGTTTGCAAGTGCAATCGCTGCCTCGGGTTGCGAGGTGAATACATGTATCTGATTGAACGCAACGCGCTCTAGAGCGCAAGACAGTTAGCTGCCGCTTTGTAAAACAATGCGGGGCCAGAGTCTGGCACAGATCATGCCCATCCTGCTGCTGGAAAGCCGCGATAAATCCCTGATGCTGCAAGGAAAGGGGAGATTTCACGCGTGCCGGATCAAGTCACATCTCCGTCAGCGCGGGGGCGGACGTCAAGACCCTGCCCGTCACGCGCAGATCACCTCGATCACCAGCGGCCCTCTTCGCGCCATTCCCCCGGCAAAAGCGCGGTTGAACTGGTCCACATCGGTAACGCGGATCCCGTCCACCCCGTGACCTTTGGCAAGCGCAACCCAATCCAGCGCCGGCTCGACGATATCAAACATCCGCACGGCATTGCGCCCCACAGATGGCACACCAACATTGGCCAATTCTCCGCGCAGGATTTGATAGCCACGGTTTGACAAGATCACCGCCACCACATCCAGCCCTTCACGGGCCATGGTCCAGAAAGATTGCAGCGTATACATGCCCGAACCGTCCCCCTCCAGCACCACAACCTTGCGGTCTGGGCAGGCAACAGCGGCCCCAACGGCAGCGGGCAAACCAAAGCCGATTGAACCACCAGTGATAGCCAACCAATCATGCGGAGCGGCGGTGATGCTGGGAGCGGCGAAGAACCGAGACGAGGTGATGCCCTCATCCACCACGATCGCTTCGGGCGGAAGCAGGGCAGCAAAGGACTGGCCGATCTTTTCAAGGCTCATCGCGCCAGTTGCAACTTCGGGTTGATCGTGCTGGATGAAATCGTCAGGGCAAAGCTGCATGTCGGGGGCAAGCGTGTCGGCCAGCCATCCCAAAGCAAATCCGTAATCCATATCAACCGAGGCGAGCGGCATGATCGGGCAATCCGGTGGTGCGGGCAGGCTGGGCTTGCCTGGATAAGCGAAAAAGCTGGTGGGTTCCTGCGTGCCGCAGAGCACCAGATGGGTCAGCCCAGCCAGAACTGCGACGTTTTCTTCGACCACATAGGCAAGGCGCTCAAAGGGGACAGCCCCCGCCCCACGACGCAGGCGGGCAGCAAGACAGGGGGCAAGCAGGCGGCAACCGGTTGATTTGGCAATGCGCAGCGCCAGCGCACCCAGCGGGCCATGCAGGGCCTTATCATCAACCAACAGGCCCGCGCCCGGCTTTTGCAGCGCATCGGCGGCGGCGCGCAACTGCGCCTCGGTCGGACGACGCAAGGGCGGTGGCTCGGCAGCAATCTCGGGTGTCGTGCCTTCTTCCCAAGCCGTGTTGGCGGGCAGGATCAAGGTTGCGATCTGGCCATTCTTGCCGCGCGCGGCGCGGATCGCCTCGGCCCCGTCGCCGGCCACTGACCTCGCATCTGATGATACGCGTGTCCAATGCGAAACGGCGCGGCTGATTGCCTCGGTTTCACCCTTGAGCGGGGATTCGTAGCGCAGATGATAGCTTGCATGTTCGCCCATGATGTTGACCACGCCGGCCTGCGCCTTGCGGGCGTTGTGCAGATTGGCAAAGGCATTGCCGAAACCGGGGGCAAGATGCAGCAGCGTCGCCGCAACCTTGCCCGACATCCGGTAATAGCCATCCGCCGCACCCGAAGCACCGCCTTCGAACAGGCACAGGATGCAACGCATTTCAGGGTGAGCGTCCAGTGCCGCGACAAAATGCATCTCGGACGTGCCCGGATTGGCAAAACAGACATCGACGCCCGAGTTGAGCATGGTTTTCACAAGCGATTCCGCGCCGTTCATCTTGTTCTCCGACTCAGCAGGAATGAGCGCTTTGACCCAAAACGGTCACACTTCCTTTTGATCAATACACCACAACCGAACGAATGCTCTCGCCAGAATGCATCAGATCAAAGCCTTTGTTGATATCTTCCAGCTTGAGGATATGGGTAATCATGCTGTCGATCTCGATCTTGCCGTCCATATACCAATCGACGATCTTCGGCACATCCGTGCGCCCGCGCGCGCCGCCAAAAGCCGTGCCTTTCCAGACCCGACCCGTCACAAGTTGGAACGGCCGCGTCTCGATCACAGCCCCCGCAGGTGCCACGCCGATGATGATTGATTGACCCCAGCCGCGATGGGTACATTCCAGCGCATCACGCATCACTTTGACATTGCCGGTGCAGTCAAACGAGTAATCCGCGCCGCCGATCTTGTCAAACGGCGTCTTGGTCAGATCAACGATAGCCTGCACCACAGAGCCTTCGATCTCCTTGGGGTTGATGAAGTGGGTCATCCCGAACTTCTCGCCCCAGGCCTTTTTGTCGTTGTTCAGATCAACACCGATGATCATATCGGCCCCGGCCATTTTCAGGCCCTGAATCACGTTCAACCCGATGCCGCCCAAACCAAAGACCACGGCCTTGGCGCCGATCTCGACCTTGGCGGTATTCAGCACTGCGCCGATGCCGGTGGTGACACCGCAGCCGATGTAGCAGATTTTATCAAACGGGGCGTCTTCGCGCACTTTGGCCAGCGCGATTTCCGGCACAACCGTGTGGTTGGCGAAGGTCGAGCAGCCCATGTAGTGGTGGATCGGGGTGCCATCAAGCATCGAAAACCGCGAGGTGCCGTCGGGCATCAGGCCTTGGCCCTGAGTCGCGCGGATCGCGGTGCACAGATTGGTTTTCTGGCTAAGACAGCTTGGGCATTCGCGGCATTCGGGGGTGTAAAGCGGAATAACGTGATCGCCGACTTTCAGAGATTTCACCCCCGGACCCACGGCAATCACCACGCCCGCGCCTTCATGTCCCAGAATCGCCGGAAACAGCCCCTCAGGATCGGCCCCCGACAGGGTGAATTCATCGGTGTGGCAAATGCCGGTAGCCTTGATCTCGACCAGAACCTCGCCTTCCTTTGGGTCGGCCAGATTGACCTCCATGATTTGCAAAGGTTGGCCTGCGGCGATGGCAACGGCGGCACGGGTGCGCATGGGAATACCTCCTGACTGGTTCCCATGAACCTGTCCCATCGCCCCGGAAATTGCAACGCGAGAAACGACCAGCATCAGGTGATTCCTCCCCCGATTGGCGCTGACAGGCGCTTGCCATAGAGCGGTGTTTCAGGCTTGGTGGCAGATGTGGTACGGTGGGCAGATCAATGTCATGGTTGACAATGATGGCCAGATCTTGCCGTTGTTCTGCGGATAACAGGAGAAATACATGCAAAAAGGAACGTGCAACGGTCTTGGGCTCTTGTCCATTCTTCTGCTGTTAAGCGGATGTATTGAACCCGCACCGCTTCCTGTGCCGCCTGATGCAGATAGCTGTGGGGCAACGAGTCTGCAAACTCTGGTCGGGCGGCCGGCTTCGGTGTTGCAAACCGTGCGCTTTGGAACCGTGACGCGGTTCTTGCGGCCCGGAATGGCTGTGACGGAAGATTATTCGG
>JAGPBG010000223.1 GCA_018063485.1 Cypionkella sp. | reverse complement strand
CGGTTCTGGTGGCACCGGATATGGCGACGCTCTCGCTGGGGGTGACCACCAACGGCGCAACTGCGGCCGCTGCGATGCGGGCCAATTCCGAGGCAATGGCGCTTGTGAGCCAACGGCTCAAGGCGGCAGGGCTGGCACCCGAAGATTTGCAGACCTCCAACCTGTCGCTGAACCCGAATTGGACCAACAACGCGTCCGGGGCTTCGGAAGTGTCGGGCTATGTCGCCAGCAATATGCTGACGGTGCGAGTGCGCGATCTGGCGCAACTGGGGGGCCTGTTGGATGCGGCGATCAGCGACGGGGCCAATGCGTTGAACGGTCTGAGTTTCGATGTGGCTGCCCCGCGGCCGGTGCAGGATCAGGCGCGCAAGTCGGCAGTTGAGGATGCGCGAGCGCGGGCTTTGCTGTTGGCACAAGCAGCAGGCGCCAAGTTGGGGGCTGTGACCGAGATTGTTGAGGGCCAGGTTTACAACGCCGGTCCGCAGATGTTTCGCGCTGATTCGGCCAAGGCTGGGGCCGTTCCGGTAGAGGCCGGGCAGATCGGTCTGACCGCAGCGGTGACGGTAACCTTCGCTTTGGAAGATTAAGCGCAAATGGCGGCCCCGGCAGTGCCGGGGCCGTTTTCAAATCAGATCAGCCCTGGACTTTGGCCAGTGCCTGATCCAGATCGGCGATGATGTCATGCACATCCTCGATCCCGATGGAAAGCCGCACAATATTGGGGCCAGCCCCTGCAGCAATCTGCTGTTCCAACGTAAGCTGGCGGTGGGTGGTCGAGGCCGGGTGGATCACAAGGCTGCGGGTGTCACCCAGATTGGCGACATGGCTGAACAGTTTCAGGCTGTCGACCAGTTTCACGCAGGCGTCATATCCGCCTTTGACGGCAAAAGTGAACAGCGCCCCGGCACCCTTGGGCACGATCATTTCGGCGCGCTTGCGATAGGGCGAAGAGGCCAGCCCGGCATAGGTGACAAACTCAACCCGTGGGTCTTGTTCCAGCCATTCGGCGACGATCTTGGCGTTTTCAACATGGCGCTGCATCCTCAGCGACAGGGTTTCGATCCCCATCAGCGTGTAATGCGCCCCTTGCGGGTTCATCGTCATTCCCAGATCGCGCAGGCCGATGGCGATGGAATGGAAGGTGAAGGCCATCGCCCCCAAGGCGGGGTGGAAGGCAAGGCCGTGATAGGCGGGTTCGGGTTCGGACAGCGAGGGGAACTTGCCCGAGGCCGTCCAGTCGAACTTGCCCGAATCCACGATGACGCCTCCCGTCACCGTGCCGTTGCCGGTCAGGTATTTGGTGGCGGAATGGACAACCAGCGTGGCCCCATGTTCGATGGGGCGGCACAGGTAAGGCGAGGCTGAGGTGTTGTCGACAATCAACGGGATTTGCGCCTGATTGGCGATCCGGGCCAATGCGTCGATATCGGTGACATAGCCGCCGGGATTGGCGATGGTTTCGCAGAAGATCGCACGGGTGTTTTCGTCAATCGCATGCTCGACGGCCAGAAGATCATCGGTATCGACGAATTTCGCCGACCAGCCAAAGCGTTTGATGGTCTGGCTGAACTGGGTGATCGTGCCGCCGTAAAGCCGCGAGGAGGCGATGATATTCTTGCCCGGACCCATCAGCGGGAACAGCGCCATGATTTGGGCGGCGTGGCCAGACGAGCAGCAGACGGCCCCGGCCCCGCCTTCGAGGGCGCAGACGCGGGCGGCGAGGGCCGAGACGGTTGGGTTGGTCAGCCGCGAATAGATGTTGCCGACCTCTTGCAGGTTGAACAGGCGCGCGGCGTGGTCGGCGTCGCGGAAAACGTAAGCGGTGGTTTGATAGATCGGGATCTGACGCGCGCCGGTGGCGGGGTCGGGTTCGGCCCCGGCATGGATGGCAAGGGTGTCAAAGGCAAGGGGGCGGGTGGTCATCATATCCTCCGGGGCTGTTCGAATTCGCGCGCAGGTTAGGCGAGGATGCGGGGGGCGGCAATGGGGAAGCTTCTGCGCCACAAGCCGGTGTGGCGTGCGGCCTGGCACCTTGGTTTGAGCGCCGGCTAAAGATTGAGCCGTGGGATTTCGATGGCTGGGCAGCGGTTCATCACTGCGGCCACGCCTCGGGCGCGGGCGCGGGCAGCGGCGGCCTCATCAACCACGCCAAGCTGCATCCAGACGGTCTTGAGATCGGGGAAAGCCGCAAGCGCCTGATCAACCACAGCTCCGGCCTCTTCCGAGCGACGAAAAATTTCAACCATATCCACCGGGTCAGTGATTTCAGACAGGCTGGCACGCACGGTTTCGCCAAGCGCCTTTTGCCCGGCCTGACCGGGGTTGACCGGGATCACCCGGTAGCCGCGCGCCACCAGAAATTCGGCGACATGGTTTGAGGCGCGGTCGGGTTTTGGCGACCAGCCGACCATGGCAATGGTCTTGGTTTCGGTCAGGATTTTGCGGATATCTGCATCGGTCATGGCGATTTTCCAGAAAAAGGCGCCCGTGCCAGAGGCAGGGCGCCAAGGTGTGGAACGAGGGACAGTGAACAGAGGGAACGGGAGTTCCGGCCCGTTACCTCTATTATAGATGGGAATAGCAAAGTTTTATTAAAGGTCATGTCGCGATTTTGTGATCACTTTTGCGGCTTGCGGCGGCATAAAGCCCCACAGCGGCGGCGTTTGACACATTAAGTGAGCCAAATTCGCCCAAAAACGGGATGCGGGCGATCACATCGCAGGTTTCGCGGGTTTTTTCGCGCAATCCGGGGCCTTCTGCGCCCAGAACAAGCGCAATCGGTCGGGTGCCGGTGTCGGCCATGGCCTGCGCCAGTGGCACGGTGCCATCGCCATCAAGGCCGATCAGGATATAGCCCATGGCGCGCAGCTCCTCCATCGCTTCGGCCAGATTGGTGACCTTGAGATAAGGTTGGCGTTCGAGCGCGCCGCTGGCGGTTTTGGCCAGCGCCCCGGTTTCGGGGGCGGAATGGTGGCGGGGGGCAACGACGGCGCGCGCACCAAACACCTCGGCCGAGCGGAGAACTGCGCCGACGTTATGGGGGTCGGTGACGCGATCCAGCAGCACGATCAGCGGTTGGCCTGCCCCGGAAATCGCGACATCGGCGAGATTGCCCCAGTTGAGCGGCTTGACCTCAAGCGCCGCGCCCTGATGCACCGAGCCTTCGTCAATCGGCACATCAAAGCGGCGCGGGTCGGCGATTTCAGGGGCGATGGCTGCATAAGCCACGGCCTCTTCCAGCTTGTCCAGCGCGTTTTTGGTCACGACAAGACGGATCTTCACACGGGCAGGGTTCATCAGTGCATCGCGGACGGCGTGAAGGCCGAACAGCCAAACGGTTTCGCGGGCCTCAGCGCGGCGGCTGCGTTCCTTGTCAACCACCCAGCTTGGTTTCTTATCGCCTGACATGTTTTGCCTCAATTTCTGACGGTGCCGAGAATGGGGCCACACAAGGCGAGGCGCAAGGTGTAAACCGATGGAGGTTTGCTGCATTTCGCCTTGACGCCCCCAAGGCGCTTCGCTAATCAGCGCCTTAGTGGGCGATATGCTGCAAGGTGCGGCAGCGGACTGTAACTCCGCCGAGGCGACTCATGCTTGGTTCGATTCCAAGATCGCCCACCATCTACCTGATAGCGCTAGATTTTTTGAGCACTGGCCAGTTCGGTGGCCAGTTCCGCCGCTTCATGCGCGCGCGGTTTTGAAAGCGGTGCAAGGATCAGATAGGTTGCCGGGGTCAGGAACAAGGTGGCAATCGCGGCAAAGCCGAGGGCACCAACGATGACCCATCCAAGGGCTGCGCGAGCCTCCGCCCCCGGTCCTGTCGCCAGCATCAGAGGGAGAGCACCCAGAATGGTCGAAAGTTTGGTCATCATGATCGGGCGCAGTCGGATGCGGGCGGCGTTCAGGATGGCTTCGCGCACCGATTGGCCCTGATCGCGCAGTTGGTTGGCGAATTCGACCACGAGGATACCGTTCTTGGCCATGATGCCCACCAGCAGCACCAGCCCGATTTGTGAATAGACGTTCAGCGAGCTGCCGGTGAGCAAGAGGGCATAGACGGCACAGGCAAGGCCGAAGGGCACGGTGACCATGATGATGGCGGCGGAGACAAAGCTTTCAAATTGCGCGGCCAGCACCAGCAGAATCACCAGTGCGGCAAAGCCGAAGGTGGTGGCAAGGCCCGAAGCGTTCTGGCCGATGGTGGCGGCCTCGGCCAGCGGCAGGATCGCGGTGCCTTGAGGCAGCAACGGCAGCAGGCTGGCGCGGGCCGAGGCGTAGGCATCAGCAATGGTTGTGCCGCTGCCAAGGCTGGCTGAAATGGTGATGGCACGGCGTTGCTGTTCGCGCGCAAGACTGGGGGCGGCAGGGCTTTCGGTGACGGTGACCACTTGTGACAGCGGCACAAAGCGGCCATTGGCGGCGCGGATGAAGGTATTTTGCAGATCGGTTGGATCGTTGATCGGTTGGTTGGTGGTTTCCAGCTTCACCGGATAAGTCACGCCGGAGACTGTGAAATCGCCGATTGGCAATCCATCGAGCATGGTTTGCAGCGTGGTGCCGATGCCGGTGATGTCGATGCCCAAAGCGTCGGCACGCGAGCGGTCCACCTCGACCCGGATTTGCGCTTGGGTGGTGTCATAGGAGCTGGTCACATTGCCGTAGCG
>JAGPBG010000222.1 GCA_018063485.1 Cypionkella sp. | reverse complement strand
TGTCGCTGGTGGCAACCGGTGCAACGGCAGCGGCAAGTTGAAGGCTTGGCTCTTGCGCAACTGCTTGTGCGCTGGATGCGGCTTGCAGCGACGCTTCCGAGACGGCAAGCCCCGCAATATCCTCGGCGGTCAGATCAACGGCCCTTGGTGCCAGAACCACCGTTTCTGCTATGGGCAAGGCAGTACCGGAGGCCGCAACCGCATTGACCGAGAGCCCCTGGTTATCCGCTACAACGCCTCCGGGATTGGCTGGCGCAATCCGCATCGGCCCCGCCATCGCGCGCATGACGGGTATCCCTGTCACATCGCGCACCGCAAGTTTGTATCCCCAGACGCCCAGTCCCAGCATCAAGGCCACCGAACAGGCAGCACCTGCAAGATGCACCACGCGGCTTGCGCGCCCATTGGGTGCGTATCCGCCTGCGAATTCATCGAATTCCATGTCTGCCATGCTCTGCCCTCTGCGCCGGGATGATACATGCCACCCTGGCTTTTATTTGCGCCCGTCACTCGACCAGATCGCCTTTTTCAGCGCATTTCCTTGGCCGGAGTTACGCCAAGGATAGCAAGACCGTTGCAAATCGCAACGCCAGTGGCGCGCGCCAAAGCGATTTTCGCGGTGGATGTTGCCACATTGCCCTCCTGGATGAAACGCAGGCTGGCATCATCGTTGCCCTTGTTCCACAGCCCGTGAAAATCCGAGGCCAGTTCATAAAGATAGAACGCGATCCGGTGCGGCTCATTACCCTTGGCTGCGATCTCAACCAAACGTGGCCATTCGGCAATCTTGCGCGCCATGGCAAGTTCGGCCTCATGGCCGAGTTGGCCCAGATCTGCGGCGGCCAAGGCGGCATCATCGCAGGCAATCCCGGCGTCATGCGCCTTGCGCAACACCGAATTGATCCGCGCATTGGCATATTGCACATAGAAAACCGGATTGTCCTTGGATTGCTCCAGCACCTTGGCGAAATCAAAATCCAGCGCCACATCGTTCTTGCGGGTCAGCATCATGAAGCGGGTCACATCCGCCCCGGCCTGTTCGACCACATCATGCAGGGTCACAAAAGTGCCCGCCCGCTTTGACATCTTGAACGGCTCGCCATTCTTGTAAAGCTTGACCAGTTGCACCAGTTTGATGTCCAAAGGCACGCGGCCCGAGGATAGCGCCGAAACTGCGGCCTTCATGCGTTTGACGTAGCCGCCGTGATCCGCGCCGAAAATGTCGATCAACTCGTCAAAGCCGCGCTGAACCTTGTCATAGTGATAGGCGATATCGGGGGCGAAATAGGTCCAGGAGCCATCCGATTTCATCACCGGGCGATCGACATCATCGCCGTGCGCGGTCGAGCGGAACAGGGTCTGGACACGAGGCTCCCAATCTTCGGGCTCTTTGCCCTTTGGCGGCTCCAGCGTGCCCTCATAGATCAAGCCTTGCTGGCGCAAAGCCTCAATCGCGGCCTCGATCTTGCCGGTGCCGTAAAGCGCCTTTTCGCTGGAATAGACATCCATTTCAACGCCAAGCGCAGCCAGATCGCCGCGGATCTGCGTCATCATCATCTGGGTTGCAATTTCGCGGATCTCGGCCAGCCATGTTTCCTCACCCTTGTCCAGGAGAGTGGTGCCGAATTTGTCCTTCAGCGCCTCGCCGACCGGAATCAGATAGTCTCCGGGATAAAGACCCTCGCGGATTTCAGGCTCCAGACCATTGGCCTCGCGGTAGCGCTCAAAGGCCGAGCGCGCCAGCACATCAACCTGTGCGCCGCCGTCGTTGATGTAATATTCGCGCGTAACCTTCCAACCTGCAAAGGCCAACAGCCGCGACAGCGCGTCCCCCACCACAGCGCCGCGCACATGGCCCACATGCATCGGACCGGTCGGATTGGCCGACACGAATTCGACATTGACCTTGCGGCCCGCACCCTGTTGCGAGCGGCCAAAATCCGCGCCTTCGGTCAGGGCCGCCAGCACAACCCCCTGCCAGACGGTCGGTGCCAGCCGCAAATTCAAGAACCCCGGGCCGGCGGCCTCGGCCGCGGTGATACGGGGATCCTTCAGCAAACGCACCGCCAATGCCCCGGCTATCGCCCTTGGTGCCATCGCGGCCGGTTTCGCCAGAACCATCGCTGCGTTGGTCGCCATATCGCCATGCGCCGGATCACGCGGCGGCTCGACCGTCACGGCGGCCATGTCCAGCCCGCCGGGCAATTGTCCATCACGGGCCATCGCCTCAAGGGTTTCAATAACCAGCGCGCGGATTTCGGCAAATAGATTCATTTGATCATGTCCTGTCTCATCCCCTCAGGGCATGCCAGAGGCAATGCGACAGGTCAAGGTTCCCGCCTAGTCCTGACCGGCCCGCCAATCGGTCAAGGCGGGGTTTGTAGTCTCCTGAAATTGACCCGGCGCAGGATTACCCGCCGCCAGTTCGGGAGGCATGGCAACAGAGCGATTTCGGAAATAATAGGTCTCACGCGCCCCGAAATAAAACGCAACCACCGCCCCCAAAAGCCACCAAAGGGGTTCTGGCACCGCATTCAACCCCACCATCCGCAGCGCAAAATCCTGTGGTGAGATCATGGCATAGACAAAAAGCCCGATGGTGCCAAAGGCAAGGAAAGGCCGCGGCAACCGGTTGATCCCATTTACAAAACGATCAAACCAACCCAATGATGGATTGTCAAACTCGGCCCCCATTTCCTTGAGCGCCGCCATCTGCGCCTCGGCCGACAACTCCATCCGCCTGGTTGCCGACGGCACGAAAACCTCTGCCACTCCCTTGGCTGCGTCCCCAATCGCCGAAACCGCACCCGGTGCGTTTACCAAAGCGCTGATCAACCCCATGCTGCCACCCGTGCCTTGTGTTGCGCCTCGGTCAGCCGATATTTCGGTGAGATGAACTCCTCGGCCCGCAGAATCCATCCGCCCTTGCCGCCATTGCGCCTGCGGGCATATTTCCGGCTGGCAGGACGTGCATCGGCCAAAGCGTAATAATAGTTGCGCCGCGCAATACCATAGGCATCGGCAAAGTGATGCGGGGCCGCCTCAACGGCGAGTTGCGCCGCCCGAATGGTCTGCGGCCCGATCTGCCCGTCTGCATCACAGGCAAAGCCCATGTCGCTCAGCAAGCGTTGCAGCACTTTCACGGCATTGCTGCCCGCGTTGACATACATGTCAAAGATCGAAGGCTGAATCGCTTCGGGCAGCGCACCAAGCCCGGTTCGGGTGAAATAATGTTCGATATAAATGCGTTGCGCCTGTTCAGCGCTCAGATGGCGCACGTCCTCGATATCAATGCGTCCTTCGCCCGTCAGATCAAGTCCCAACCGGCGCAACGTGTTCAGCGTTACTCCGTGGTTGGTTGGCCCTCCCGGATCGGCAGGATCGTTTACAAAACCACCCTCACGGGCGACAATCTCGCTTGCGAGTTCTTGCACTGATTTCATCGCTATCCCCTTGGCTCCCCAAGGCAAGATGCAATGATCGGGTTAAGACTGTGCCACGCCTGCGCGCGCTATTGCGCGGGGGCGACGTAGACGCCCTGATCCTTCAGCGCGTCGATGACCTCTTTTGGCATGTAGTTTTCATCATGTTTGGCCAGAATTTCGGTGGCGACAAATGTGTCGCCCACCATCGCGCCGGTGCCGACCATTCCTTGCTCCTCGGCAAAAAGATCAGGCAGCACCCCGGTATAGCGCACCGGAACCGTCTTGTTGGTGTCGGTCACCGCGAAGGTGATCGTCTCGCCTTGCCCGCGTTTCAATGTGCCCTTTTCAACCAAGCCACCGATGCGAAACACCTCACCAATATGCGGTGGATCACTGAGAACCTGACTGGGCGAGCGGAAATAATTGATCCCGCCGCGCAGGGCATAGCCCATCAGCGCCGTCGAAAGCGCCAAACCAACAAAGGCCAGCGCGATCAGTTGCACACGCCGCTTTTTCTTCAGACCCTTCAGCCCAGCCATAACACCCTCATGGAAACATCGGCGCAAGCATCAGCCCGGCGGTTTCCTTTAGCCCCAGCATCAGATTGGCGTTCTGGATCGCCTGACCCGAAGACCCTTTGGTCAAATTGTCCAGCACCGCCACAACCACCGCCCGACCAGGGAGCCGGTCCCCGACCACGCCGATATGGCAGTAATTGGACCCTGCGATATCGCGTGTCGAGGGGAGTGTGGCGTAAGGTAGCACCTTTATGAAGGGCTCGGCCGCATAGGCCTTGATCAAGGTGTCGTGAACAATCGCCGGATCGCCCTGCACATAGACCGTGGCCAGAATTCCGCGGTTCATCGGCAACAGATGCGGCGTGAATTGCACCAGCACGGAACGCCCGGCAATGGCCGAAAATTCCTGATCAAATTCGCCCAGATGCCGGTGTTTGCCCCCCGCCGAATAGCTGTGGGTGCCACCGGACAATTCGGCGTGCAGCAGATTTTCCTTAAGGCTGCGCCCTGCCCCCGACACGCCTGCCTTGAGGTCGATCACAATTGTGTCAAGATCAATCACAGCCGCCGAAATCAACGGACGCAAGGCGAATTGGCCGGTGGCTGCATTGCACCCGGTGCCGGCGACCAGCCGTGCCTTGGCGATTTCAGCGCGGTAAAACTCGGTCAGCCCATAGACCGCTTCAGCTTGCAAATCGGGGGCGGTATGGGGCTGGCCATACCATTTTTCAT